>LR733345.1:300000-600000 GCA_902506225.1 Enhydrobacter sp. 8BJ
AGCCGCTGCCATCAAACAAGAATTAGCCAAACCTGCACACGATCCAAGACCGAGCTTTAAAACAGCGCAGTTCCGTGACGATGTCAATAGCCTCAACGATTTAACCGAAGGGATGACGCTTGAAGGCGTGGTCACCAATGTGACAAGTTTTGGTTGTTTTGTTGATGTTGGCGTCCACCAAGATGGCTTGGTACATATCTCAGAGATGGGTAACGAATTTATCGCCGATCCGTTAAATCATGTCAAACCAGGTGATATCGTCACCGTTCGCGTGATTTCAGTGGATGCAGAGCGTAAACGCGTGGGCTTTAGCATGAAGTCAGATACCCCAATGGCAGCCAAACCTGCTGAAAAAGCACCCGCTGGTAAAGCAAAAAATACCAACCAATCAGTGGCTGGTACGGCGAAAAAACATGCAGACCATAGCGAGCGCGGTAGCAAATCAGCCAAACATTCGGGCAAACCTCAACGTGGTGATAAAGCCGCTAAACCGCACAACCAAACAGCCGACAAACCGCAAAAAATCGGTAGCTTAGGTGCACTGTTGGCACAAGCAGGTCTAAAAAAATCAACATAAAACCCGCATCATTGGTAAACGTGCATCTAAATGGCTAAATCCATTTAGATGTTGCGATTGGTGATACAAGGTTTCGAGAGAGTGATGGTCAATTTTTTACAAGCATTTTGGCAAGCGACTCGCCCACGCACTTATCCACTAGCGGTGGCTGGCATTATAGTAGCCAATGCGTTGGCATACTCGCGTATTGGCAGCTTTGAAACCAAAAATTGGCAAATCTTTTTGCTAAGCCTTTGGGTTGCCTTAGGCTTACAGATTTTATCCAATTTAGCCAACGACTATGGCGATGGTATACGGGGTACGGATGCCCATCGACTCGACAGACAGACTGCCCAAGGGACAATCAAGCCCAAGACCCTCAAGAAATTAATCATAAGTTGGGCACTGTTTATTTTTGGCTGTGGCATTGGCTTACTTTGGCTGAGCTTTAACAGTCTGACCGATTTTTTTACCTTCTTAGCATTGGGCATCATCGCCATTATCGCCGCAGTGACCTATACCATGGGTAAAAACCCCTATGGGTACAATGCGAAAGGGGAAATAGCGGTATTTTTATTCTTCGGCTTAGTTAACGTATTAGGGGGCGTGTACCTACAAACACAATTTATCCGTGTGATGGATATTATTGCTGCGGTAGTGATTGGCCTGCTATGCACGTGCGTATTGATGATTAACAATATGCGGGATTTTGACACGGATACAAGCGCTGGTAAAAACACCCTTGCCACCACCTTAGGCAAAGAAAGCATGAGCCACCTGTATCGGTTTATGTTGTTGGGTGCTTACTTTTTACTCATTACCTTTGTGACCTTGCGACAAAATTTTTATCTATTAAGCTTACTTGTTCTAGTATCACCGATTGCCAAACATCTTAAAATGGTTCGCCATTATAGTGATGAAAATATCCCCTCAAACGCACTAGCGCCAGAACTAGCCAAAATTGTCTTAATCACTCTAGCGACCAGTATATTGATGAGTTTAAGTATTCTTATCTTTAACTATAAAAAACTAATTTGAAAATAAATGAAAAAACTTTTCCCATTGGTATTGACAGGCAAAAAGAAAAGCGTATAATACGCACTCACTGGCAGCGACTACAGCCACAAACTGTAGTAAAAACAACAACTTAAATTAATATAGATAGAAGTTGAGCGGTCACAAAAAATTAAAGAAAAAAGTTATTGACAACACAAAATAAGCTGTTAAAATAGCGACCTTCTTAACGACATCAGCCGATGATGTTGTGAACTAAATAACAACAAACACAAGAACAACTTGTGTGGATTTTCACTTAGGGCGATAAAATTAAGACTTTAATTAATTTGTATTGTCAGAGTGAAGATACTCGTAAGTTTATTTGAGCAAAGACAGTATAAATAATTGAGTCAACAAATTAAATCTATTGACACCGCGTAGCGATGACAATAGATAGAAAGATTAAACTGAAGAGTTTGATCATGGCTCAGATTGAACGCTGGCGGCAGGCTTAACACATGCAAGTCGAACGATGAAACTCTAGCTTGCTAGAGATGATTAGTGGCGGACGGGTGAGTAACATTTAGGAATCTGCCTAGTAGTGGGGGATAGCTCGGGGAAACTCGAATTAATACCGCATACGACCTACGGGTGAAAGGGGGCGCAAGCTCTTGCTATTAGATGAGCCTAAATCAGATTAGCTAGTTGGTGGGGTAAAGGCCCACCAAGGCGACGATCTGTAACTGGTCTGAGAGGATGATCAGTCACACCGGAACTGAGACANTATACCAAAGGTAGTGGTGAACTGCTAGGCTTACACAGTCAGACTATCCAAGCCATCAATGAAACCCACGCCAAATCGCGTCGCCAATTCAAAAAAGCCAAACTAAACTGGCGAACCAACAACCCAAAATCTAAGCGTAAAAGCTTGGGTTGGCTACCATTTAAACAATCTGCCATTAAGCATATTGCCACGCACCAAACAGGCAAAAAGGGCTTAAAATCCACCTTACAGCTTAGTTTAGCCAAAGGACAAAAACTAGTCATTGACCTATGGGACAGCTACAACCTTAGCCTATACCAAATCAACACATGCGAATTGGTACAAGACAGCCGTAACCGTTGGTATGCCTGTATCACCGTTAAAGAATACCCTAAAACCACTTGTGGAATAGGTAGTGTTGGCATAGATTTGGGGCTTAAAGATAGTGCTACCAGCTCGAGCGGTGACAAACTACAAATCAAACAAACGCTCAAATATGCTAAAGCGTTAGCCATTGCTCAAAGAGCTAAAAACAAACAGCGTGTCAAAGCAATCCATGCCAAAATCAAAAACACACGCCAAGACTTAATCCATAAATTCACCACCCAATTAGTTAAAGATAATGCGCTAATCGTGGTCGGTGATATTCAGAGTAATCAATTTAATAGTAAAAAAGGCAAACTCGCCAAATCGGTTTACGATGCAGGCTGGTTTGACTTTGCTTTTAAATTCAGCATTATGACGTTTACGAACTTTTGTCATTAGATAGACCTCTTTTCTTAAGGGCTATTCTATCTTATTTGCTACAATTTTTTGGTCTAGTTTTCGGGGAGTATTATACTTTAACCAGAAAATCACAGATTGGTACAAGGCGTTGGGCATTGGTGGTGAAACGTTCTTCTTTGTCTTGAATCCAAGCGATTTTTCGGCTTAGATTAAATTGCTTCAAAAAGCCAGGTGCACTTTCCACCGCACGAATAGAAGTTAGAATTAGCGACACATGCCAGAGCCATAAGCTATAAGCATTAAACTTATCAATGTAATGCGTCTGGGTAATAAGCTGTTTGTGTAAATGCTCAAAGAAGCGTTTTACCAATGAATATTCAGGCGTATTTTGGCTACCGATACGAAAATTAGCATCTGGCTTCGTGCTGAAATAACCTAAATCTAAACAACTACGTTGATTCAGCAGTGCAATCGCTTGTTGATAAACCTCGAAAATTTGTATTTGTTTAAGAGAGGTATAAGATAGATCAGCACGTTTGCGAGCATTTCTGCCTGTAATAATACTAGCAATCTGTGTGGTCGTAATTTTCTGAATAAGTAAGGTATAAAATGCCTTTTCGATACGGGCTAAGCTTAGGTAGGGTAAATCCAATTCGTGACGTAAATCACCAATGACCGATTCAATCCATTGTGCCATCGGCTCACCTTTATATGCCAAAAAACTTGCCAACTCAGGAGGTAGCGGTAATTTTATTGATGACAAGCGATTTGCTAGAACATTCTCAATACCTACCTGCCGAATACGCAATGGGGTAATATCAAGCTTTATAAAAAAATCAAATTGTTGAGTTCGATTACTAACATCAACAATTCTTTTCTCATTATTATTAATATCAATGGACAACTGTTGGATCGAATAACCGGTGTGTAACGAAAGCAGTAAATAAGCCACAGCGCGCTTTTTATCTCTCTCGATATCTGCTTGATGAAAATACTGCCACAGCTTGCTACAAACATTTTGTATCACGAAAGGCGGTAAATGACGGATGTTGATCAGACTAAATAGCTCATTGCGGTTAGCATGGGAAACTTTTGCCTTGGTTCGAAGCTGAATTTGTTTTGGGGAAAATTTTTCGGTGGCTTTTAGGCTACGTTGTTCAAGAACGACGTAAGTAGGCAAATTATTATCAAGACGCTCGCGCAACGGATCAATATCATTCTGCGTTGATTCAATCTCTCTAACCTCTACCAATTCATCGGTATCATCATCAATATCATTGACAGCCAACGTTTGGGTATAGCTCTCGTCAATTTTTGGTTTTGCTCGCTGCTTTCTACCTTGAGTCTTTCGAGTAATGGGTTGGCGATGATGATAAGCAAATTCAAGCGTACGATAAATTGACTGTAGTTTTGATAAATTTGGGTGATTAGCGTTTTCGAAAATTTCTAGTTGTTGATGAACGTTTAAATAGGTTTGCTCTAGTGTATCTGCCTGCCAATTTTGATAGCAGTTTTGCCAGAGGGATTGATAACTAGACTTGGGTGTAAGCAACTTTCTTGCTTCAATCGCAGTTTCAGTGATTCGCCGAGTCAGCTTATTTTGGGCAAAATATAACAGCAAATGGCACAGTTTGGCTATCCAACGCCACTCATCCGAAGGGGCAATAGTATCTAGCGGGGGTAATACAAAAGTACTGCTAATAAACGTTTTGACCTCATAGCCTGTCTTGGTGGTCTTGCCCTTATAGCTGGCAAAAATCTCTTCAAGCGTATCTTGATTGAGCAGTGTGGTTGGTCTTTTTGGGATAGAAAAACCAATGAACTCTGAATCCTGAAGATTTAAAATCGTATAGAAAAAGTCTCGCAAATCCTGGGTATATGAATCTTGCTGTTCAGGGATAAGCAAGGCAATGTAATTATCCAAATCATCAAGCTTCATTTTGCATTTCTTCCGCTATCAAGTCCACAAATAAAGGCAAGGCATGCGGTTTTTTGCTTTGTTGTAATCTAGCTTGATAGTCATAATGATGCCTATCTAAGCCTAGTTCTTTTAACACGTTTGCAATCGTTAACTCATCCTCAAAAATCTCTTTAGCTATCTCATTCGGCATTGAACTTTTGATTGCTTGGTAGATTGTTGGATTAATGGGTTTTAACGCTAAAAAAGCATTCAGTAAATATGCCCAAGCTCTTCTTCTAATATCTATATCAGTCAACGCAAGTTGCCGAATCACAATCGTTTGTTGGTTCTGTATCAAACCCACCGATGCAAAGTCATCAAAAAAATAAAAGATTTCTTGATCTTTATTTGTAAGATCTTTAACTACATCGAATGTTACGGTTTTAGGCGTAAGTATTTTACGGTTTTGCCTAGGTTTGATAATTTCAAATAGTTCACAATAAATTTGATACTGTCTACATGCTAGTTCATGAACAACAAAGTTGTGAGCCGCGACAGATAGGTTCTTGGTGGTGCTTTTAGGCTTTTTCTGGGTAGTGTTTCTTGTCATTGGCGTATGTTACCTAGATCATCTCATTTTAGCTTTACCTAATGCCGTGAGGCGATATTGTGGGGGTATGGTCATTTCAACAAGTCCTACTACTAAAGCGGGGTAAAGGTAGACTTTTTAACGCATACCCCGCTTGCAAGTCTTCAACACTATTAGGCAGCTTAGCATTCTTGATCCTTACCTTTTCATTTAGAAAATATTAAATAAATATCGATAGAGAATTAATTTGACCTATCATTCCTTAAAAATACTATTAAACGTATATTTTAATTTTATTTAATAAATATTTAAGATAATATTTTAAATAAATTTTTAAATAAAAATTTATATATTTTTAATAATATAATTTACAAATTTTGCAAGAATAGGGTAGGGCAAAAATAGGTCGGGGTCATTTTTGATTTTATACAGCAAAATTAACGTGACCAAAAACTATCTAATATACCTAAATATACACTAAAATTTTGAAATAATAAAGACAATAAAAAAGCTGAATCCCTTCTAAATAAAAGGATTCAGCTTAATGTAAATTTAAGTATTTTAGGTGTACGTCATTGCCAAGGTCGTGTTTTTTAACCCACAGCCAAATCTTTTATACCCCACAGCCAACTAACCACAAAGCAGATTTACTCTGTTTGGTAATCTGAGGCGTGGATAGGGGTGTTTGGCTAATATCATGGGTAAGCTCGCTCACATTAAGACCGCAACTGGTTAAAAGCGCAGATAATAATTGATATTTGACAGCATAATTCATGTTTTGGGTATTGGCAATGGTATGGGTAACCATACCGACCACTTCGCCTGTGGGAAGCAGGAGCGGACTGCCACTTGAGCCAGGCTGAATTGGCGCAGTAAACTGCATAAAACGAATATCGTTGCCAATGCCTTGTAGCCCTGCGATATTGCCTTGGGTGACTTGTAATTGACTACCAAGACCTGTTAGCGGAAAACCAAGCGTGGTAATTTGCTCACCCAGCAAATCATAGCCACGTTCTCGCACGGGCAGATAACTTGGTAAAGGCTGATTGACTTTAAGTAACGCGGTATCACTACCTTCATCTGCCAGCACCACTTGGCATTCCATATCGGGATAACCTTGTTGACGCAGTGCGATTTGGTTTGCCCCGTCCACCACATGCTCACAAGTGAGTAAATGATAGGGATCAATCGCAAAAGCCGTCCCAGTCCAAGTGTCACCTGGCTGAGGGCGAGGACGTCTGTTGTCTAGTACGGCGTGCAAAACGTTGCCTGTCGTCATGTTATTAGGGTAACGGGCGTCAAAGCTGATTTGTAAACGTTCGGCAAAACTGGCTAGACTTTGACTAGATGTTTCCGCGAGTGCTCGGCATTTATATTGCCCATTACGCTGGTAGATCTCCAGTACGATACTGGCTTTGATATGGCGCTCTGGGGTATGAAACGTATAATCAATGTCATTGCTCACTTTAATGCTTATATCATTGACTTCCACCGCAGGGGCAATGACACTGGAGTCTTGGTAAGCATACACGATCAGTTGCAGATACTGGGTTTGATTTTGGGCAAACACATGGGCTAAGTCTAATGTCCAAACATGACTTTTCTCACTCTCGACTGTCAGCGCTGCCCAATATTTGCTTTCATGCAGATAAGCAGGGCTGGTAGTGGCTCGGCGACTTGCATCCATCGCTATCCAAACGCAGCCCATCTCAACCCCAAAACGACTGGCATTTTGGCTGGTTACTACCACTTGGCAAGGCGTGTGGGGGATAGGCGTATTTGCCCCAAGTACCAAAGTTGGCATCGTGTTTCCTTATTATTTTTTTTATTATCCCAATAAAAAAATACCCCATTGACAGCGAATAGGGCATTGTTATCTACAATTAGACGTTAGGCATGTGGTGTAATGGCAGGCATCAAATCATGAAAGGTACGACCACTGGCAATTTCGCCAATGGCATGCATTTTCCATTCCCCATTGTGGCGATAAATCTTTGCCAAAATCAGCGCGGTATGACTGCCTTGGGCTGATAAGTTATAGCGAGCCACTTCGCTATTATTGCCGGCATTAACGATACGACAAAACGCACCCGCAACTTTCTCAAACGTTTGACCCGTAAAGCTATTGACGGTAAATACCAGTGACTGTACATGAGCAGGGATACGAGATAAATCGACATTGATGACTTCATCATCGCCATCCCCTGCGCCTGTGCGATTATCGCCTGTATGAACGATACTACCGTCCTTTGACTGCAGTTGACCAAACCAGATTGCATCGATGGGCTGTTTGCTCGCGTCAAACATGATGCAAGAGGCATCCAAATCGATACTATCATTACTAGCGCCGCCACCAAATAGACCGCCCAAAAAGCCACCGGATTTTGGGGTGGATGCAACATCCCACCCTAGACCCATTTTGATACGAGTCAGTGCCGTGCCTGCTTCTTTATCGAGTGAAATTTTTTGCCCTTTTTGTAGACTAACCGCCATCTTCATATCCTTTATTGAATGAGTTTTTATCATTATTTTAATGGTGAATTGCTGCTTGAAAGCCGATTTAGCCGATATTTACGCCATATTGTTGGCACATAGCTGCTAAGCCACCTGCATAGCCTTGACCTACCGCACGAAATTTCCATTCGCCATTGTGTTTGTAGACTTCGCCAAATACCATGGCAGTTTCGATTGAATAGTCTTCTGCTAAGTCAAACCGTACTACCTCTACCCCTGTTTCTTCATTGACCACACGAATGAAGGCATTGGATACTTGACCAAAGTTTTGATTACGGGCTTGGGCATCGTGGATTGTCACAGTGACAGCAATCTTTTCAATATCGGCTGGTACTTGGGAAAGATTGACTTTGATTACTTCGTCATCACCGTCACCTGCCCCTGAGCGGTTGTCACCGGTATGTTCGACTGCACCGTTGTCAGATTTTAGTTGGTTATAAAAAATAAAGTCATGGTCGCCGCGTACTTTGCCTGTATTATTAAGCAAAAATACGCTGGCATCTAAGTCAAATTCTGCCCCTGATGTGGCACGCTCATCCCAACCTAGGCCAATTAATAGCCGTGTTAGGGTAGGATCTGTTTTTGACAGGGATAAGTTACCGCCTTTATTGAGTGAAATGGCCATTTTGCTCTCCTATACTATAGTCTGTATTATCCAAATTTGTTTGATAATGTTTTTCTCTATCAAATTAAACAATTATCGGTATAAAGTCAAAGTTATATTCGTTATTTTAATGCCTTAATCATCATATTTTTTTAGAAACTTAAAAATGAATTAAGTAAGAACCTATTTACAATTCTATGAAACATACCCATCAATACATATCATAAAAACTTGTCAAACAACCCTAACAATTCTTCTTCGCTCAGTTTGACGTCGCCCTCATGGTCAGTGCTTAGGATAGATTGAGCTAGTTCGGCTTTATTTTTTTGCATATCTAAGATTTTCTCTTCAATACTTTGATTGGTAATCAGCTTATACACAAACACAGGCTTGTCTTGTCCGATTCGCCATGCCCTGTCAGACGCTTGGTCTTCTGTGGCAGGATTCCACCATGGGTCATAGTGAATAACTGTGTCGGCAGTGGTGAGATTTAACCCCACGCCGCCTGCTTTTAGACTAATTAAAAACACAGGCACTTGCCCAGATTGGAATGCCTCAATCGCCTCACTACGTTTTTTGGTTTTTCCTGTGAGTTTGCTAAAGCCGATATTTTCACTCTGCAGTCGCTGCTCAATTAGGGCAAGCATACTGGTAAATTGAGAAAATATCAGAATTTTTCTCCCCTCAGCCACCATATCAGTGACGGTTTCTATCAGATAATCGAGTTTGGCAGAACGCATGGTTTTGAGTTTGACCGTATTTTTATCTTTTGGCAAACTGTCCAAATTCAGTAAACCATCTAATTTAAGTAAACTGGGATGACAGCATACTTGACGCAGTTTGAGTAAGGCATCCAAGATTTGGATTTGACTGCGTTTAAAGCCTTGCTGGGCGATGATTTGTTTGATACTGTCTTGCATGGTGGCTCGCACCGCTTCATACAGCTTGGACTGCTCGTCATTCATGTCAATATTGACTTCGATGGTGGTTTTGGGTGGTAGTTCTTTGG
Organism: Enhydrobacter sp. 8BJ; assembly: GCA_902506225.1. Classification (GTDB taxonomy): domain Bacteria; phylum Pseudomonadota; class Gammaproteobacteria; order Pseudomonadales; family Moraxellaceae; genus Faucicola. Next base: position 309,658 of record LR733345.1, read on the forward strand.
CAACGTCGGTTTTGAGACGTCGAAGCATAAAGGGTTTGATTCGATTGACCAGTCGTTCCCGTTTTCGGTTATCGCCTTTTTTCTCAATGGGGTGGCGGTAGTGTTTGTTAAACACGTCTTGACTACCCAAAAACCCTGGCATCAGAAAATAAAATAGCGACCACAGTTCGCCTAGATGATTTTCCATCGGCGTACCTGTCAAACAAAGACGATGTTTGGCGGTGAGCGAGCGTAGCACTTGCGCCGATTTGCTGTGGGGGTTTTTGATATTTTGGGCTTCATCAAGGATGATTTGGTGAAACTGATGTGCTTTTAAAATTGCTTCATCACGCACGACTAGCGGATAGGTAGTGAGGACGATGTCATGCTGTTTGATTTTGTCAAAATCGTCATGGCGATTTGCCCCATGCAGTAGCAAGACCGACAACTCTGGGGTGAATTTTTCGGCTTCTTTTTGCCAGTTGTGCATGAGCGAAGTGGGAGCAACGATGAGTACAGGTCGCTCGGTCAAATGCCCTGCTTGTTTTTCCATGAGGATATGAGCCAGCGTTTGGGCAGTTTTACCTAGCCCCATGTCATCGGCAAGCACGCCGCCATGTTCGGTCTGTGCCAAAAACTGCAACCAAGCCAAGCCTTGCTGTTGATAGGGTCTAAGTTCACCGTGAAAGCCTTGTGGCGTGGGCAAGCTGGACTGATAACCTGCTTTAAGTTTTTCGCTAAAAGTTTTAAGTTTTTCGGGCATTTGCCATGCCATACCGAGCGTATGTTCAAGGTCAAACAAAGCTTGAGCGTCATACCTATCAATTTTTCGCTCGTTTTGTGATAACAGATGGGTTAAATTTTGCAAAATTGGCAAAATGTCTTTAAAAGCCACTGCCAATGCAGGACGACCTTGTCCGACATTGATGGCAAATAGATGGTCTTTGTCAAACAGTTGCTCGATATCTGGGTGCATCAGATAAGGATATTGCTCTAGCAAGTATGCCACGATACTCAGTAAATCATATCGATGCCCTTCGCTATCACTGATTGTTGCTCCGATTTCAAACCAATGATTGCCATCATCGCCGTTTTCGCCTGTCAAAGGTTCGACAAGCAATTCTAGGTTTTGGGAAAGGTCAGCGTTAATTGGGCTATCAGCTAAATGCTCGACTTGCCAACCGATTTCATGGAATTTATCGATGGGTAATAAGGTACTTAAGGCTTGATTGTGCTCAATGGTGGCTTTATGTCGGCTGACAGTTGAGCCGATTTTGAGCCATTCAAAGGTGTTACATTGTTTTTTTAACCCCCGTATGGCTTTGTTTTCCGCTTTAATATCTCGGTATTGCTGATAACGTTTACCATTTTTTTGGGTAGTAAAAAATGGGATTTCAGCGTCCATTCGGGCAGGGATTTCACCGGTTTCATAGGCAAAGCTAAGCTCGGCTTTGACATATTGTTTGTCTATCCATTGCTGTTGCCAGTAGTCTCGTCGCATGTTGTAGGGCAATTGCTGCGTATCAATATGACCAAAGCGAATGATTGGCTGTGGCGTCCCATAGATTTTTTCAATCGGTTGCAGGTTTTTAGGTTTGGGCAGTTTTTGCGTCATTTGATGACTGGATAAAACCTCTGCTACGTCATTTGCCATGGCTTTAGGAATCACAGGCATAGTCAGCAATCGATATAATACGTCATTTGGCATATCACCAATGGTATCGCTATTGACCAAGCCGATTTGGCTTTTTACTCTGTTTATAAAGGTCAAAGGTTGGGTAAATAGCACGTCAAAATTTTCGGTTTGTCCAAAACCATAACGATGTTGTTCGCTGTCTAATAAGCCAAACTCAAGTTTTTCACCCTGTTGTTGTCTATTTTGTTGCCACTGGATTTCTAGGGTTAAAACATCATCCGTCCAAGTGATAGGGTGAAATTGCGCTGCTCGCCAATCCTTATCCCAGTGGGCTTTATCATACAAAATTTTATCGTTGATAAGCTGCTGTAATAAGTTTAGCGGGAGGTCGTTCGCTATCATAAAATGCTGAGAAAAAGTCGCTCGGTCTTGGGCTTTGACATGGTCATAAATCTGGGTGAATAAGGCTTTTGTCGTAATAGGAATTGAATAGCTGTAATAAACATTGCTGTACTGTGTATAGGTTTTAGCTTCACGGATTTCGCCTGATTTGATACGGCGAACTTTGATAAGCTCAAGCTGTAATTGTCCAAATTTATGTTCGATTAGATAGACAAAGGGCGGGGGCTCGCTAGTGGCGCTAGCGGTTTTTTGGGTTTTAGCCAATTGCGTCAACTCTTGCCGTAAGTTTTTGAGCCAAAGACTGGCTTCATCATGGCGTTTGCTAACAGTAAGATGGTTAGAGTTGGGTGCGTTGAAGCTATTGGTTAACGCCTCTTTTAGGGCGTGATAATCCGATGAATTGGGCAGTTCAGTGATTTGTTGTAGTAACTCTTGGATAAATTGCTGATCGCTGGATAGTCGCTTGCTACCAGCATCGCGGGTTTGCTTTTCTTGCGCTTGTAATAAACGTGCCAAAGCTGCCCCATGCTTACAAAAACTGCCGACAGGGCAGGTACAATCACTTTGGGTGATACGCTGGCTTGCTTTATGATAGGCAATTTGGGTATGGTACTTTTTGGTGCCTTTAATGTCCGCTTGCAGTTGCGTGGTTTGGGCGGTTTCGCTGCGCTGAAGGCTGCCTAGGTCAATTTTACTGACATACTCAAGACTACGACTGATAGTCTGGCTATTAAATTTATGCAGTAAATTGGCGAGGGTGTTAATAGAGTTTGGCATGGGTATACAGTTTTTTCGCGGTCAATCACCGCATGAAATTTTTAATGATAGGGCTTAGACAAGGGCATAGATTTTTGTGTCAATCTGCCTCGTTATAGTAACATAAAAGCATGGCATAAAAAAAAGCATGACATAAAAAGCGCTCACCCGCTTGAAATACTGCGCATAGTTGCCGTTAGTTGTGTGAGTGGTTACGCTGGCTGTCGGTGGTCTTTGGGTCAGCCTAAAGCTACGCTTGGATTCACCCTTACAGCGTTTTTCGAAAATCACTGGCTGACATATTAAACTGCTGTTGAAAGGCTCTGGAAAAAGATGCTAGATTAAAAAAGCCAGTCGCCATTGAAATGGTGGTCACTGGCATGGTGGTATGTTGGAGTAGATTTTTAGCATGCTCTAATCGTAAATTAAGATAATACTGTTGGGGTGAGACCCCTAGTTGTTTGGCAAATTGCCGCTGTAGTTGTCTTTCAGAGATGCCAACATATTTAGCAATGTCCGCTAGCGTGAGCGGTTCTTCGATATTGGTTTTCATTAACGTGATAGCATCGATGACATGGGCATAGCTATGACTAAGGCTCTTTGGTTTGGGTAAATGCTGGATGCTCGCTGGCTCTCGGATAGCCGTGATGACAAACATGTCTTGAATTTTTTCAACGATTTCTCGCCCAAAGTGCTGCTTGATGATGTGCAGGGTCATATCAAGCGCACATACCCCGCCAGAGCAGGTATAGAGCCGATCACCAATGGTAAAAATATGGTTTAAGAATTTTACATTGCCAAATTGCTCCTGAGCCAGCGTAACATTTTCCCAGTGCAGCGAGGCTGATTGATTGGCTAACAACCCTGCATTCGCCAGCGCTATTGCGCCTGTACAAAGCCCCCCTAACGCAATATCCCGAACGGCTAAACGCTCCACAATCCCCTTTAGCGCGTCTGTCATTAAATTTTCGGCTTCATAGCCACCGCAGATAAACACGAGTTCACAATCAAATAGATGTTTGATTTCAGCGGTATGAGTGACTTGTACCCCATTACTGGCACTGGTCTGATGACCTGCAAAACCACTAATAATCCAGCTATATAGTGGCTGACTACTGACATAGTTTGCCATTCGTAACGGCTCGATGACATTGCTAAAAGCCATCATGGTAAAGCCATCAATCAATAAAAAACCAATTTTTTTAATATTCGCTGTCATAAATAAAGTATGAATGGATAAGCCGTGTTGTCGTAATTAGTCACAAAAATGTCGTCTTATGAAAAACTGACTTTTTAAATTTGCGTATGATGAGGGATGTGGAGAGCAAAGATTTTCTTAACATCAACCTAAACCTCGTGAGGCGCAAACAATGAATCAGTCAGTTGAGCATATGATAAATAAAGCGGGTAGCCTGAATACTGCACTTAGCATGCCAAGCTTAATCCAAATCAAAAATGGCGAGAAGGTCAAGCCGACTTTTAGCGCCCAAGAATACCAAAACCGCCAACAAAAGCTTAAAGCCTATATGGCAAAAAGCGACATTGATAGCGTGTTATTCACCTCCTATCACAATATCAACTACTATGCAGACTTCTTATATTGCTCATTTGGACGTTTCTATGGTTTGGTCATCGACCAAGACAAAGTTGTGACTATCTCCGCCAATATCGACGGTGGACAGCCTTGGCGACGTACCATGGGCGATGACAATATCGTTTATACCGACTGGCAACGCGATAACTACTTTAAAGCCGTGGCGAGTCAAATCAAAAATAAAGGCAGAGTAGGAATTGAATACGATCACTTACCCATCGAACGTTTGAAAAAACTACAAAACGCCTTGCCCAATGTCGAATTTGTCGATATCAGCCAAGCTTGTATGAAAATGCGAATGGTGAAATCAGCCGAGGAAATCGCCCTTATCAAGCAAGGTGCACAGGTTTGTGACATTGGTGGGGCAGCGCTCGTCAACGCCGTGCATGAAGGGGTTCCTGAGTATGAGGTAGCGTTAGCCTCTACGCAAGCGATGGTACGAGAAATCGGGCAACGCTTTGAGCATGTCGAGCTCATGGATACTTGGACGTGGTTTCAATCAGGTATCAACACCGATGGCGCGCACAATCCTGTGACCAATCGCAAAGTGCAGCGTAATGATATTTTAAGCTTAAACTGCTTTTCGATGATTGCAGGCTACTATGTGGCGCTAGAGCGTACGCTGTATTTTGGTGAACCTGATGCGGCAACGCTCAACTATTGGGAAATCAACTGCAAAGTACATGAAGAAGGCATAAAACTCATCAAACCTGGCGTTCGTTGCTGTGATATCGCCTTAGAGCTCAACAAAATCTATGCCGAATATGGCATTTTAGACCGCCGCACCTTTGGGTATGGGCATTCATTTGGCGTGTTGTCACACTATTATGGCCGTGAAGCAGGTTTAGAACTGCGTGAAGACATTGATACGGTACTTGAGCCAAATATGGTCATCTCAATGGAACCGATGATTATGATTCCAGAAGGTATGGCAGGGGCAGGCGGTTATCGTGAACATGATATTTTGGTTTTAACTGAAACAGGCGCTGACAATATCACAGGTTTCGCCTATGGTCCTGCGCATAACATTATCAGTTAGCTTACTTTAGCATGACTTACTACCAACCAAGGGGAAACTAAATGACAACTTTTGCACTTTCACCCACTGCCGTAGCAATGCAACAGCCAGCTGCAGAGCCGTATGTTAAAGATCCTGTGTTACTCAAAAAAGCCGCCAAAGCCAGTTTTATTGGTAACTTTGTCGAGTGGTTTGATTACGCATCGTATGGCTATTTTGCCACTGTCATCGCTAGCGTATTTTTTGCTAAAACCGATGCAACCGTCGCATTGATGTCAACTTATGCAATTTTTGCACTATCCTTTATTGTCCGTCCGTTTGGGGGTATTTTTTGGGGACATATTGGCGATAAATACGGTCGAAAAGCGGCTTTATCTTGGTCGATTTTGATTATGTCGGGTGCCACTTTCTTAATCGGATTGTTGCCAAGCTATGCCACCGTAGGCATCTTAGCGCCTGTGTTGTTGTTATTGTTGCGTATGATTCAAGGTTTTTCAGCCTCGGGAGAGTATGCAGGGGCATCAGCATTTATGGCAGAGTATGCACCGCCCGACAAAAAAGGGTTTTATACCAGTATCGTACCTGCCAGTACATCGGCCGGTCTATTATTAGGTTCGCTGATTGCTGCAGCTATGACCGCCTTTATGGATGCTGACTTTGTACAAACTTGGGGATGGCGTATTCCGTTTTTATTGGCTGCACCGCTGGGCTTGGTAGGTCGATATATGCGGTTGAATCTTGAAAAAACCCCGGCTTTTAAGGCGTTTGAAGAAAGCACCATTGAAAAACCGGTGCCAATCAAAAATTTGTTTGCCAACCATAAAAAAACCTTGTGCATTGCGTTTATGTTATGTAGTTTGAATGCGGTGGCTTTTTACTTAATCCTAAGCTATATGCCGACTTATTTATCGACCCAAATGCACATCAATGAAACGCAGTCGCTGCTAGCTGCCTCCATTTCATTAGTCGCTTATATCGGTATGATTTTCACCATGGGTAAACTGTCAGACAAATATGGTCGCAAAACCATGCTGATTATCGCATCTGTGTTGTTTATCGCGTTGACAGTGCCTTTGTTTCATATGCTAAGTCTGGGTGGGTTTTTAACCATTGTGTTGATTCAACTGGTGTTCTCGCTCTTATTATCCGTCAATGACGGCACACTACCGGCATTTTTAAGCGAGATTTTCCCAGTCGAGGTGCGTTATTCAGGTTTTGCTTTCACCTTTAACTCAGCCAATGCCCTACTCGGCGGCACAACCCCCTTGATGGCAACTTGGTTAATGAGCAAAACAGGCAGTCAAATCGCGCCAGCTTGGTTATTGGTGATAGCAAGCGTAATTGCGCTGGCAGCAACGGTGATGTATAAAAAATCCGATAGTGTGTCTATGTTAGAAAAAGGTTAGAAAAATAATTGATTAACCACGGTTATCAATAATCCCATGAAGTTAATTTAAGTTTTTTCCCAAAGTGGTTTTAGCCAACCTTGTTTGCTAGAATCACTTTTTTTATCCCCCATTTTTTAGGAATTGCCAGTGACTCGTAAACCCGCTTTCGCTACCGACCAATCCCCTAACACGCTCAATAATGCGACGATGGGTGGCTTGCAAGTCATTGTGGCGGCTATCTGTTGGGGCACGCTTGGTATCTTTACTACCTATCTACATCAACTGGGTTTTGATAGTGTGCAAATTGCCATTTTAAGAGTGGTGACCGCTGCTATGATGCTACTGATATTATTGCCATCGTTGTGGACGTCTATTAGGCAGTTATCAGTCGGCGAGATATTACAGTTGAGCCTGCAATCGTTGATTGGCGTGTTAGGCATGACGGTTTGCTATTTTATCGCGGTCAATTTTGTGGGCGCGGGCATTGCGGTATCGCTACTATATACGGCGCCGATTTTTAGTTTGGTATTGGCATTTTTTTTATTAAAAGAACCGATAACAAAAAAATCATTTACCTTAGCTTGCATCGCGGTATTGGGCGTGGCACTGACAACGCTCAGTGAGAACTTTACATTGAGTTGGGGGATTGTGTTGGGTCTATTGTCTGGGGTGTGCTATTCACTGTATGGCATTTTAGGAAAAAAAGCCTTACACAAACACTATCCGCCGACCTTGGTGTTTTTTAGTTCGGTGGTGATTAGTGCGATAGCTTTATTATTTCTACCGATAACCTATCAAACCTATGCCAAAGCGTTTACCATGCCTGCCATCACTTGGTTGTGGGTGATGGGGCTCAGCCTAGTGGGTACCGTGATTCCGTTTTTCTTGTATATGTCAGCCCTGCACAAACTCCCTGCGACCAAAGCCTCGGTATTTACCGTGTTTGAGCCGTTTACCGCGATTGTATTGTCGATTGTATTACTGCACCAATCGCTCAATGGCATGCAGTACTCAGGGATGATATTAATCCTTTTAGCCACCCTCCTAAATTCTATCAGATTGCCCTTGCAGCGTCATCGGCAACTGACAGAAGTCGATACTCAAGTCTAATAATAGCCCAAACCGTGTAAACATCCCTGATTTGGGCTTCACCATATTGGTATCAATGCTCAATACCCCAATGTGGCACAGCCCTTGCATTCTATAAAACCATATATTTTTCATATAGTTAGATAGATATGGCTTGGCACTCAGTCCTTACCTTAGCTTTTGACACCCAACATGCGGGTGAGCATGCGCGCACCAATTTGGTACAACGCCACCACCAAGGCGCCTTGCGGGTACAAAAAGCCTTGTATCCTGAAAGCGGTGAACAACAAGGTATTTGTCATGTCATCATGCTGTATCCGCCCGCCGGCATTGCCTTAGGCGATAAACTCGATATTGATATTGGCGTAAAACATCACGCTCACGCCGTGATTACCACGCCAGGGGCAAACAAATGGTACGGTAATTTACCAAGTTACACCCCTAACAAGCAAACCGATGACAGTGCACCAATCGAAAAAACTCAAAATACCCAAAATACCCAAAAATCTCAAAAAAACCAAGAAGATTTAAATAGTTATGCTGCGCAAAATGTCACGGTTTATCTGCAAGACGACAGCCGTTTTGAATGGCTACCGCAAGAAAACTGTTTTTATAACGCAAGTTTTGCCCATGCCACCAACCAGTTTTTTATCAGCCCAGCTGCCAGTGTTATCGCTTGGGAAATTAACCTGCTAGGGCGAGAGCATCATGGTGAGCGCTACAGTACAGGCGAGATGCGCTTATCAAACCTATTTTGGCGCGTGGATGAGCAGCCCAAATTGCTGCTTGCTGATACCTTACATCACTGTGCCGAGCACGATTGGTTTGGCTCACCCGTGGGGCTAAATAATCACAGTGTCTTTGCGAGCTTATGGGTTGTACCAGGTGTTGATGCCCAAAAACACCTGATTGAATGGGTTAAGCAATTACGATTATTTATCGACCACCATAGCTTGCCTGTCTCTTGCACCCAAACAGGGGAGGTGATGATTATTCGCTATTTGGGGGATGATGTCCGCCAATGTTTTGACAGTTTCGGTGCAGTCCGCGGTGAAATTCGCACTTTAATGTGGCAACAAGCCAGTCATTTGCCCCGAATTTGGGCAACCTAATGACAGTGAAGGTCTAATTTTTAACACTAAAAAATTAATTGGAGTAACCCATGCATTTAACCCCCGCCGAAAAAGATAAATTACTTATTTTTACCGCAGGACTGGTTGCCGAACGCCGCAAAAAACGTGGTTTAAAACTTAACTATCCAGAAGCAATAGCCTATATCAGTATGTTGGTACTCGAAGGGGCAAGAGAGGGCAAAACGGTGGCGCAGTTGATGGGTGAAGGCACCACGTGGCTTAGGGTTGAGGATGTGATGGATGGCATCGCTGAGATGATTGACGATGTGCAAGTGGAAGCCACCTTTCCGGATGGTACCAAACTGGTGACCATTCACCAACCGATTGTGTAATTTAAACAGTATAAGGGGTAAACCATGAAAGTTGGCGAATATAAGCTAAAAGACCAAGCCATTATCCTGAACGAAGGGCGCGCCGTCCAAACTATTTTGGTCAAAAACACCGGCGATAGACCGATTCAAATCGGCTCTCACTACCATTTTGCCGAAGCCAATGACGCACTGGCGTTTGACCGTGACAAGGCGCTTGGGTTTCGCTTAAATATTTTATCGGGTACGGCAGTGCGCTTTGAGCCCGGGCAAGCGCGGACAGTTGAACTGGTCGAGTTTGGTGGCAACAAGGCGATTTTTGGGTTTGCTGGGCGGGTGATGGGGCAAGCCACCGCATCTATTGATACCGCAAGTTTACCAAAATCACAAAAAACCGTACCCCGCCAAATGTATGCCGAGCATTTTGGCTTAACCGTGGGCGATAAACTGCGCCTTGCTGATACCGAGCTGTGGCTCGAAGTGGAAAAAGACTTTACCAGCTATGGTGAAGAGGTCAAATTTGGCGGTGGCAAAGTAATTCGTGATGGCATGGGGCAAGGTCAGCGCCCGTTTGCCGAAGTGGCTGATACCGTGATTACCAACGCGCTTATTTTGGATTATACCGGGATTTATAAAGCCGATGTGGCGATAAAAGACAGCCGAATTTGGGCGATTGGCAAGGCGGGCAACCCCGATATTCAGCCCAATGTCACCATTGCCATTGGCGCAAGCACCGAGATTATTGCAGGGGAAGGCAAAATTTTGACCGCGGGCGGGATTGATACGCATATTCACTTTATCGCGCCACAGCAGGCGGAGGTTGCCTTGATGTCTGGGGTGACCACCATGATTGGCGGTGGTTCAGGGCCTGCGCAAGGCACGCTTGCTACCACCTGCACCAACGGCAAATACCATATCGAAACCATGCTCAAAGCCCTTGATGATATTCCCATGAACATTGGGCTACTGGGCAAAGGCAATGTCAGCTTGCCTCAGCCGATTATCGAGCAAATCGAAGCGGGCGTGGTCGGGCTAAAACTGCATGAAGACTGGGGCACTACGCCGCAAGTGATTGATAACTGCCTGAGCGTTGCCGAAGAGTATGATGTGCAAGTGGCGATTCATACCGATACGCTCAACGAAAGTGGCTATCTAGAAAGCACGCTAAATGCCTTTAAAGACCGCTGTATTCACACCTTCCATACCGAAGGCGCAGGTGGCGGGCACGCCCCTGATATTTTGCGGGCGATTGGCGAGCCGCATGTGCTGCCGTCTTCGACCAACCCCACACGACCGTTTACCATCAACACCATCGATGAGCATCTCGACATGCTGATGGTCTGTCACCATTTGAGCCCTGCGATTGCCGAAGATATCGCCTTTGCTGAGAGCCGTATCCGCCAAGAAACCATCGCCGCTGAAGATATTTTGCACGATTTGGGGGCAATCTCGATGATGAGTAGCGACTCGCAAGCGATGGGACGGGTGGGCGAGGTGATTATCCGCACTTGGCAAACGGCGGATAAAATGAAGCGCCAACGCGGATTTTTAGCACCCGATATATTAAGCCAAAATGCGTCTAACAGTGAGCTTCATGACATCGACCCAGTGACTGAAGATACAGTGACAGAAGATACAGTGACAGAAAATGACAATTTTCGCATCAAACGCTATATCGCCAAATACACCATCAATCCTGCCATTACCCACGGTATTGCCGAGGAAGTCGGTTCGGTAGAAGTCGGTAAATGGGCGGATTTGGTGCTATGGTCGCCCAAATTCTTTGGGGTCAAACCTGACACGATTTTAAAAGGTGGTAGCATCGCCGCTTACCCGATGGGTGATATCAATGCCTCCATTCCAACCCCGCAGCCGGTACATTATCGTCCGATGTTCGCAAGCCTTGGCAAAGCCACCCACCAAACCAGTATCACCTTTGTATCCAAAATCGCCTTTGACAACAATATCCAACACAAGCTCGGTTTGCAAAAAGTGATTCGACCCGTGCAGGGTATTCGTAACATTCGCAAAAAAGATATGCGGTTTAATAGCTATTGCCCGGAGATGTCGATTAACCCAGAAACCTATGAAGTACGTGCCGATGGTGAGCTTCTCACTTGCGAGCCGTCGGCTGTGTTGCCAATGGCACAGCGGTATTTCTTGTTTTAAATGGGATTTTAGCTATAAATGCCAATGTGATGACTAAAACCGAACAATCTCATCTACTCTGTGATGAATGTGGTAGTGAGTTTTTTAACAATGTATCGCCAATGAAAAATCGTTGCCCAAACTGTTCGCATTGGCTGTATGGGCTTAACAACTGTGAGCATCACTTTAAAGAGGGTCGCTGTCAAAATGCGGTTGTCAAGGGCAAACTTCTAAGTAGGTAGAAAATTTAACAAAGGATAATAATGAAAATTTATAATCAGCGGGTGCAACAGTTAACTCACCAACAGCAAGCAGATTTGCTCAACCAACAAGCAAACGGACAGTTTTTGCAGCTCGATTTTGACACCCGTCAGCGGTCACGCTTTCGTGCAATCCTGCAAAATGGTGAAGCGGTCGGTATCGACTTACCACGCACAGGTACGCTCAAAGATGGTGATGTGGTGCAAAACGACACAGGCGACCTAGTGCAAATTTTTGCCAAACCGCAAACTCTCACCAAAGTCAGCGCCGACAATGCTTTTGAACTGATGCGCGGGGCGTACCATTTGGGCAACCGTCATGTACCTTTGATGTTGGTTCAGCATGACAATGATTACGCCCTGTACTTTGAGCCTGATTATGTGCTTGCCGATATGCTAGTGAAATTGGGCTTAACCGTGAGCGAAGTGGAACACGCTTTTGAACCTGAAACAGGGGCATATGGGCATGGCGGTCATTCACATGGGCATGATAATCGGTTAAGCCATGCCGACACGCAAAGCGCAATCGTCGGTGATTTAACCAAAGCCACGTTTTTTTCATGAAAACAATGACAGCAACGTCGCACCTCACACAGACGACGCAGCCACAACAATTGCTTAAGCTGATGATGCTGGCGTCGAGCAATTTGCCGATTGGTAGTTATACCTATTCCCAAGGCGTGGAGTCTGCCATTGAGCAAGGCTTTATCCATGATGAAGCCAGTAGTTTGGCGTTTTTGCAGGCGTATCAACAAGAGGTCTTACTCAATTTTGAACTGCCGCTGATGGCAAGTATGATGCACTTGTCAGCGCAAAAAACTCACCACAGCTTGGTGGATAGTCTAGCCAACTTTTATGGGGCAAGCCGTGATAGCCATGAGTTTTTATTAGAGAGTCAACAATTGGCGCAGGCATTTTGTGCCTGGCTCGATGGCGTGCTAGACCTTGCGATGCCACAAGATTGGATAGCGCAAGGCTATTTACCGTTATTCGCTCGCTTGGCGTATTTTTGGCAACTGCCGATAGCCGATAGCTTGACGACCTATGCGTTTGCTCAAATGGAAAATCTGACCTTGGCGATTGTCAAAACCTTGCCGCTGGGACAAATGGCAGGGCAGCGTATTATTTGGCAATTGGGGCAAGCGATGGATGAACCGATTGCCAAGCTTTGCCAAACGCAAGCCAGCAAAGTCAAAACGGCATTGACAGCCATCCATCATCGGCAAGCGGTTGTGGCTAAGCTACAAGACATTGCGCCACAATTTTTACAAGCACAGCAGCATGCCCAAACATTACTGATTTTAATCAAACACTTGCAACTATCAGCATCTGTACCGTCGTTGGCAGAATTATCCTGTCATCATGAACAACAATACAGTCGTCTGTTTCGTTCCTAAAACCGCTGTCTTTAACAACCCGTCTTTAACATCAATCACAAGGAAACACCATGACTGGCTTTACCCAAAAAAACCCAACCCAAGCGCCTTGCTTATCCCCGTTACGCCTTGGTATTGGCGGGCCTGTTGGCTCTGGCAAAACCGCTTTGACCTTAAGTTTGTGTCGCCGTCTCAAAGATGTGTACAACATGGCGGTGATTACCAACGATATTTATACCAAAGAAGATTCGGAGTTTTTGACCCGCCATGATGCCATGCCCGCTGAGCGGATTATCGGCGTGGAAACGGGCGGCTGTCCGCACACAGCGATTCGTGAAGATGCGTCGATTAATCTTAATGCCGTGGCCACTTTGCAAAATCGCTTTGACGGTCTTGAGCTGATTATCATTGAGTCGGGCGGTGATAACTTGGCGGCGACCTTTAGCCCAGAGTTGTCGGATTTGACTATTTATGTGATTGATGTGAGTGCAGGCGACAAAATCCCCCGCAAAGGTGGACCTGGGATTACCAAATCAGATTTGCTGATTATCAATAAAACTGACCTTGCGCCACTTGTGGGCGCGGATTTGTCGATTATGGATAAAGACGCCAAAAAAATGCGCGGCGATAAGCCGTTTGTGTTTAGCAACATGAAAACTCAAGACGGTTTGGATGACATTATCAAATTTATCCAACAACAGGGCATGCTAAGAGCGCTAGAGATTCCGTCACAGCCGGTACAACATTTACCAAGCTCAAGCGAAAATATGTAAAAAATGCGATAAAATCAAGGAGACATAATGAAAACTTTAACCCAAAAAACAACCCAAAAAACGGTGTTGGCAACCGCGCTTGTTAGCCTTTCAAGTGTGGCAATGGCGCATGTCGGTCATGGTTTAACCCATCATGCAGGTGCAAGTTCGGTGGATTTAATGGCTGCCGTCACCGCAGGACTCATGCACCCTATCTCAGGTCTTGACCACGTGGTGCTTGCAGTTGGCATGGGCATGGTGTTTGCCCGTCACAAAAAACTGGGTTTAGGCTTATTGGTGACGAGCTTACTGTTAGGCTTTGCTTTGGTGCAACTATCTCATGTGGCGATTGGCTCATCGATCATTGAAGGTGCGATTTTGCTATCGGTGGTGTTGACAGCGGTCGCAGTTTTGGCGCAGCGCACCAAGATAGCACAAGCCAATCAAAAAAGCTTTTCGCTCATAATGGCGATCAGCTTATTTGGTTTGACGCTGTTTCATGGTATGGCGCATGCTGTGGAGATGCCAGTCAGTAGCGTGAGTCAAGGGTTTGGCTTAGGCATGATAACCGCGATGTCCGCCTTGTTTGCTGTGGGTGCAGGGGTGATGAATTGGGTAAAAGCACAATCCCATGCGCATCCCAAGCTGTCTTGGCTACCTTCAATCATGGCGGCATTGGGCATGGCACTGGTCTTGGCTAACTAGCGATTAAATAGGGATTAACAACATTTTTGATAAAAAGTGCAGGCTGTCTGGCTTGCACTTTTTTTATGCAACAAATTGGGTAATGTCATAAAGACACTGGCGATAAAGCGTTGTTTAGCGTCAATCAATGTTAGATGAATGCCATAGGAATGCTAGAGCAATGTCAAATAAATGACAGATGAATGGTAATAGTGCAAAAAACACCCCTAGTTCATCAGATTGGTGAAATCGCTAAGGTTGCCAAAGTTTGCCCATTTTTTACCTAGTAGCAGCATTTAGCCAATGGACGATTGTTTAAAATAACTGCTTTTAACTATACCAATTCAACCTTTTGATTTAATTGGAAAAATTTTCAAAAATAGCTTTTAATATGCAGATTGGCACACTAATTGAATTGTCACTATAGTCAGTTAAGACAACCAGCAACCGATAGCCAAAGCCTATCCGTTACGCCCTACCTTAAAACGGCAATCCATCTATTTTAGGAGTGACACATGTTAGACAAAAAAACCACCGAGCTAACCACGACTGAGCGTCAATTAAGCCGTCGTGCATTTGGCAGATCCTTGGTTGCCCTAGCGGTAACGGGCAGTATGATGTTGACAGGTTGTTCAAAACCGCAATCATCAAGTGATGCCAAACCAGCCAGTGGCACGTCAACCACTGCTGCCACCGGTAGTGCGCCTGCCCCTAGCAATGGTGATACCATCAAAGTGGGTATCTTGCATTCACTCTCAGGTACCATGGCAATTTCTGAAACATCGCTTAAAGACACCGCATTGATGGCGATTGACGAAATCAATGCCAAAGGTGGGGTGATGGGCAAAAAACTTGAGCCTGTGGTTGTCGACCCTGCCTCAGACTGGCCATTGTTCGCCGAAAAAACGCGCCAGCTAATAACACAAGACAAAGTCGCGGTTATCTTTGGTTGCTGGACATCAGTTTCTCGTAAATCCGTGTTGCCTGTGGTTGAAGAATTAAACGGTTTATTATTCTACCCTGTGCAGTACGAAGGACAAGAGCAGTCCAAAAACATCTTTTATACTGGCGCCGCACCCAACCAACAAGCCATTCCTGCGGTTGAATACTTGATGTCACCAGAAGGCGGCGGTGCCAAACGCTTCGTCTTACTGGGTACTGACTATGTGTACCCCCGTACCACCAATAAGATTTTACGGGCGTTCTTAAAGTCTAAAGGCGTGGCAGATAGCGACATCATGGAAGAATATACCCCATTTGGCTTTAACAACTACCAAACCATCGTGGGTAATATCAAAAAATTCTCAGCGGGTAAAAAGACCGCGGTTATCTCCACCATCAATGGCGACTCAAACGTCCCCTTCTACCGTGAGCTTGGTAACCAAGGCATCAAAGCGGCGGATATTCCTGTGATGGCGTTCTCTGTGGGCGAAGAAGAACTTCGCGGTATCGACACCACCCCATTAGTCGGACACTTGGCAGCATGGAACTACTTTCAATCGCTCAAAAACCCTGTAAACATCAAGTTTGTGAACGCTTATAAAAAATACGCCATTGACCACAAACTGCCAAATGCCGATAAAGTAGTGACCAATGATCCCATGGAAGCCACCTATGTGGGTATCAATATGTGGAAACAAGCGGTTGAAAAAGCGGGCTCCACCGATGTGGATAAAGTCCGTGCTGCCATGGCAGGTCAAAGCTTTGCCGCGCCATCGGGCTACACGCTAACCATGGATGCCGAAAATCACCACTTACACAAACCTGTGATGATTGGGCAAATCCGTGCCGATGGTCAGTTTGATGTGGTTTACAAAACCAAAGATACCATTAGAGCTGAACCTTGGAGTCCTTATATCCCAAAATAAGTATCCCAAAATAAGTATGACGAAATAAGCCTTTCCAATAAGCTTGAATGAAGTTAACAATCGATGTTGTGACAGCCATACCGCTTATCAATACCCCAGCTGGTATGGCTTATTTTTTTGCCAAAATTTTACGATTTCAGCTTTTATTGATTTAAACATTGATTGATTTAAACATGGATCCGTCACACCACCAAACAGATGGACTAATCATAAAGACTAATCATACAAACTAAGGAGCGACCATCATGCTCAATGGTAATCATTCTCTCGGGCAGTTTTTGCAAAAAAGTAAAAAAATTGTGCTCAGCATGTCGCTAGCGACCACGATGGGCATTGCGTTGCCAAGCGTGAGTAATGCACAGGCAAGTATCGCTTCGGCCACTACGATAACCAGTACAGTAACCACAGCAGCCTCAAGCACCTCAGACACCAGCACGGCAGCTACAAGATCCACAGCCAGCGCAGGCGATGATATTCAAAAATTCGTAGCCGCCGATTTTGCGGGGCGTCAAGCCATGCTCAACAACTGGACAGGCACGAGCCAATCCTATGACAAACTGGTTGAGCTGATTAACAAAGACGAGCTGTACCGTGATGATGCCGGCAATGTCTATACTTTAGAAAACACTGACCAACTCTACAGTTATCCTGCGCATACCTTGGTAAGCAATTGGCCAAGCGACCTAAACCAAGTCACACTCAATAACGCGCTGCGTTCGGCGTTGACACTAGGGCAGACCAAAGCCAAACTCAAATCTGACGATGCCAGCGAGCGCCTTAAAGCGGTGGATATCCTAGCCGACAATATCGCCACGCTCGATAAAAAAACCGTTGCCGATATTTATGCCAATGAAAAAGACAGTACGGTAAAAGCAGCATTGGCGCAACTGCAAGCGCGTATGGATTTGCAATCGGGCGATGAGATGACCCAGATTGCGGCATTAAAAACCTTGGCGTCCAGTAACAGCCCCGATGTGTTAGCCGATATCGAAGGGATAGCAAAACAAACCAGCCATTCACCCGAGCTCAAACAAGCCTTACAAACGACCCAAGACAAAGTCAAATCGCGTATCAAAGCCAGTGAGTGGACAGGACACGTGTTTTCTGGCTTCAGCACCGCCAGTATTTTGTTGTTGGCGGCGTTGGGACTTGCCATTACTTACGGTCTATTGGGTGTCATTAACATGGCGCATGGTGAGCTCATTATGATTGGTGCCTATACCACCTATGTGGTGCAAAGTTTTTTTAAAAGCCATTTGGCAGGCTATGTCGATTGGTACATGCTTGCCGCGATTCCACTGGCGTTTTTGGTGAGTGCTGTCATTGGCATGATTATTGAGCGGGTAGTGATACGTCCGCTGTATGGCAGACAGTTGGAAACCTTGCTTGCCACGTTTGGGGTGAGTTTGATTCTGATGCAGTTAGTTCGCATGATTTTTGGGGCGCAAAACGTCGAAGTCTCCAATATTTCATGGCTAAGCGGCGCTGTCGCCTTGACCCCAAGCTTGATGTTGCCATACAACCGTATTGCCATTATCGGTTTTACCATTATCGTATTGTTATTACTGGTGTTTTTACTCAAATACACCCGCTTTGGTCTGTTTGTACGTGCCGTGACCCAAAATCGGCAAATGGCGCGCGCGGTGGGTATTCGCTCGGCGCGTGTCGATATGATGGCGTTTGGGCTCGGCTCTGGCTTGGCAGGTTTGGCAGGCTGTGCTTTGGCGCAAGTGGGCAACGTCGGTCCTGATTTGGGGCAAAACTACATCATCGATGCTTTCTTGGTGGTGGTGGTCGGCGGTGTCGGTCAAATTTGGGGGGCAGTACTGGCCGCCTTGGGTCTAGGCGTGAGTGGCACGGTGCTTGAGATTGGCATGGGTGCGGTGATTGCCAAAATTATTTTGTTGGTGCTGGTAGTGCTATTTATCCAAAAACGCCCACAAGGTCTGTTTGCCCTTAAAGGTCGCTTTGTCGAGTAATCATTGGAGAGTGAAAGAATGCGTATTTTACAATTATTTGCAGATAAACCAGTGAGTCGCTTGGCAATTATGGGCTGTTTTGCGGTGTTGATGGTATTGCCTTGGTTGCACTTGCTGCCTGCCGATTCGGCGCTGCATTTATCCGCTTATTGGGTCACTTTGATTGGCAAAATCATGTGTCTGGCGATGGTTGCTTTGGCACTGGACTTGGTATGGGGATATGCGGGGATTTTGAGCCTCGGGCATGGCTTGTACTTTGCCCTTGGCGGCTATGCGATGGGTATGTATCTGATGCGCCAAGCATCGGGCAATAGCTTGCCGGAGTTTATGCGGTTTTTGAGCTGGGATAAAATGCCTTGGTTTTGGGCAGGCACAGACAACTTTGCTTGGGCGGCGATATTGGTCGTGCTAGTGCCGGCAGTGGTGGCTTTTATATTTGGGTTTTTTGCCTTTCGCTCAAAAATCAAAGACGTGTATTTCTCAATTATCACCCAAGCCATGGTGTTTGCCGCATCACTGTTATTTTTCCGTAACGAAACTGGGTTTGGCGGTAACAACGGTTTTACCGGGTTTAAAACTATCTTGGGCATGGACATCGCTGCTCCCATGACGCGCACCTTGCTATGTTTTGCCACAGCATTGGTGCTGATGCTTGCCTACCTGGGCTTGCGTTATTTGATGCACAAGCCGTATGGTCGCGTACTGGGCGCCGTGCGTGATAGCGAAAACCGTTTGCAATACCTTGGCTACCGTACCCTATGGTACAAACTATCTGCGTGGGTGTTATCGGCGATTATCGCAGGGATTGCTGGCGCGTTGTATGTGCCACAAGTGGGCATTATCAATCCCAGTGAGATGAACCCTGTCAACTCGATTGAAATGGCGGTCTGGGTCGCTACAGGTGGACGCGGCACGCTGATCGGGGCGATATTGGGCGCAGGTGTGGTCAATGCGGTAAAAACTTACTTTACCGTGGCATATCCCGAAGCTTGGCTATTGATTTTGGGCGGGTTGTTTGTGGTCGTCACCTTGTTTTTACCCAAAGGCATTATTGGTCTATTGGACAACATCACGCATGGCAAAAAAACGGTCGAGCCAAGCGTAAAAAATATGGAAACAAACCAAGAAACAAACATAGAAGCAAAAAAAGAATCTTAGGCGGAAGGGGCTTCAGGGGCGGTAGCGGCGGTAGGCTAACCGCCTGCAACCCAGTAGTTAGTTTGATTGTACCCGATGACTAATACCCCATAAATACCCCATTAATAACACATCAAAGAGTCTGTTATGAATACAAACGATAATAATATCAATGATTTTGCTGAGAGCAACTACGGAAGGCTAAAGTCACAAGAAGCGGATTTTAGCAAAGGCATCGCCCTATATATGGAAGATGTCAGCGTGTGGTTTGATAAATTTCGCGCCTTAAACAACTTATCTTTGTACATCAAAGAAGGCGAGCTGCGTTGTATCATCGGACCTAACGGTGCGGGCAAAACCACGCTGATGGACGTGATTACCGGTAAAACTCGCCCCACGGAAGGGTCAGTGTATTTTGGACAAACCCACAATCTTGCCAGCATGACCACCGAGCAAATTGCCGAAGCTGGCATTGGGCGAAAATTTCAAAAACCCACGGTGTTTGAAAATTTTACCGTCATGGAGAACCTACTGCTTGCCGCACCCAAAGATAAGCGGGTCAAAAAAAGCCTGTTTAGCAAGCTTGACCCGGATGCCCAAAATGCCCTTGAGCAGACTTTAGCGACGATTCGCTTGGGTGAGTTTGTCAATAAACCTGCAGGATTGTTGTCGCACGGGCAAAAACAATGGCTGGAGATTGGGATGCTACTGATGCAGCGCCCCAAGCTGATTTTGCTCGATGAGCCAGTGGCAGGCATGACCGATGCCGAAACCGAACGCACCGCCGAGCTATGTTTGGAGCTCAAAAAAAACCATACCTTGGTGGTGGTTGAGCATGACATGAGCTTTATTGACACCATCAGCGAGCAAGTGACGGTATTGGCGCAAGGGGCGATTTTGGCAGAAGGGACGCTTGCTGAAGTACAAGCCAACGACGATGTCATCGAAAAATATCTAGGGCGATAGGGGATAGCGATGTTAGAAGTAAACACAATCAATCAATATTATGGCGGTAGTCATATTCTGCGCGATGTCAGTTTGACCGCGCCTGTGGGTGAGTGTTCTGTGGTACTCGGTCGCAATGGCGTGGGTAAAACCACACTGTTAAAGTGCCTGATGGGGGTTTTACCGATTAAATCGGGTCAAATTTTGCTCGATGGCAAAGACATCAGCAAATTATCGCCCGAAAACCGCGTGCGCGCGGGCATGGCGTATGTGCCACAAGGGCGAGATATTTTTTCAACCTTAACCGTAGAAGAAAATATCTTGATTGGCATGGCAAAGTTTAAAGGCAGCAAAGCCAAAAAAGTCCCAAACCATTTGTACGAGATTTTTCCTGTGCTCGATGAAATGAGCCAACGCCGCGGCGGTGACTTGTCAGGCGGTCAACAACAACAATTAGCGATAGCCAGGGCGCTGGCATCTGAGCCACGGGTGCTGATTTTGGACGAGCCGACCGAAGGGATTCAGCCATCGATTATCAAAGATATCGGGCGGGTGATTCGTCGCTTGGCTGACCAAGGCGATATGGCGATTATTTTGGTCGAGCAGTTTTATGACTTTGCTGAAGAACTTGCCGATAACTATACGGTTATGGCACGGGGGCAAGTCATTGCCCAAGGCATGGGTGGTGATATGCCAAAAAAAGGCATCAGAGAGCTAGTGGCGA
This sequence comes from Enhydrobacter sp. 8BJ, assembly GCA_902506225.1. Classification (GTDB taxonomy): domain Bacteria; phylum Pseudomonadota; class Gammaproteobacteria; order Pseudomonadales; family Moraxellaceae; genus Faucicola. Next base: position 330,834 of record LR733345.1, read on the forward strand.
TTTAGTAAATAGCCAACGATGCGAGCGTTAGCTTTTAGCCAGAAGGTTGTCATCTGGCTAAAAATTTGCTGATAAAAATTGATTTATCAAACAATGGGATTATGCCCCATCAACGCTTATATCACTTTGGACTAGTCATGGCTTCAGGTTTGACCCATTCATCAAATTGGGCGTCAGTCAATAAACCCAGTTCAACGGCAACTTGTTTTAAGGTTTTATTTTCTTTATAAGCAGTCTTGGCAATTTTTGCTGCATTTTCATAGCCGACATGGCGATTGAGTGCGGTGACTAACATCAATGAGTTGTGTAGGAAATAATCAATTTTTTCTGTCACAGGCTCGATGCCTACCGCGCAATGGTCATTGAAGCTGTCACAAGTATCGGCAAGTAAGCGAATCGATTGTAGTAGGTTGTAGCCGATGACTGGCATAAACACATTGAGTTCAAAATTACCCGAAGCCCCCGCCATATTGATGGTGACATCGTTACCCATCACTTGCGCGACGACCATCGTCATGGCTTCAGACTGGGTCGGATTGACTTTACCTGGCATGATGGATGAGCCTGGCTCATTTTCAGGGATTTTAAGCTCACCAATCCCACATCTAGGACCTGAAGCCAGCCAGCGCACATCATTGGCAATTTTATTAAGGCTCGCTGCCAAAGTTTTTAGGGCACCTGAGGCAAAAACCTCAGCGTCTCTGGCCGCTAACGCTTCAAATTTATTGGGCGCCGTGACAAACGGCACATCGGTCAACGCAGCTAAGGTTTGCGCGACCTGCTCGGCATAATCGGGGTGAGCGTTTAATCCTGTACCGACTGCAGTACCGCCTAAAGGCAGTTCATACAGACCTTGTAGCGCGGCATCCAGACGAATGAGCGCATGATCTAACTGACTGACATAGCCGCTAAACTCTTGTCCTAGCGTCAAAGGGGTGGCATCTTGCAGATGGGTGCGTCCGATTTTTACAATGCCAGCAAACTGCTCAGATTTGCTTGCTAAGGTGTCCCGCAGTTTTTGCACCGCGGGGATAAGCAGATAGACAATCTGACGCGCCGCCGCTACCCGAATCGCGGTGGGAAAGCTGTCATTGGTAGATTGGGCATGGTTGACATCGTCATTGGGATGAATCGGCTGATAGCTACCTTTGCCCTGACCGGCAAGTTCATTGGCGCGGTTGGCAATCACTTCATTCATATTCATGTTTGACTGGGTGCCAGAGCCTGTCTGCCAAACCACCAAAGGAAATTGGTCACGCAGCGCCCCGTTGATGATTTCATCGGCGGCCTGCACAATAAGGTCACGTTTATCATCACTGATACGCCCTAATTTGGCATTGGTGATGGCGGCGGCTTTTTTGACCAGTGCCATGGCTTCAATCAGCGGCTGTGGTAGGGTTTCGCCACCGATTTTAAAGTTATTGCGGCTGCGCTCGGTTTGCGCGCCCCAGTAGGCATCTATAGGGACGTTGACGGCGCCCATGGTGTCTTTTTCGCTGCGAAATTGCTGGGTATCGGTTTGGTTGTCGGTTGTCATTATTGTTCTCTTTTTTAGTGAGTTTTTTGATTCTGTCATTATCAAAGCGGCTGGTTATCGCCACTTATGCCCCAAAGCACATATGCCCCAAAGTACAAGGTAAAGTTTAACAGAGTTATTGACCATAAAAGTTTGACAATATGTGTCGTTTGTTATCTTTGTTAAAGTAAGCGGTAAAATGACGGCTGATACCGAAAGATAGCAAGCCAAATCTGATAGCTACCAAGTCTGATGGACGGCTACATAATCTGTTAACCAATCTGTTGGCTAAGAGGCGCTCTTTTTCCAACCGGGTAAACGATAATTAAACGCCAGCGCGGCAATACGCAGCCCTGTGGTAGTGAAGGTACTGATGAACATAATCACCCAAGCGGCAAGCGAGCTGTAAACCGCCAAAATCGCATACACCCAGCCGCCAACCAACGCACACATGGCATACGGACGATGGTCAAAAAACGCGGTGGGCATCTCACCACAGGCGATATCACGCATCACCCCGCCAAATACCCCAGTGATAATCCCCATGATGACTGATACCGCCATCGGCATACCGCTTGCCAGTGACGCTTGTACCCCAGAGGCGACAAACAAGCCCAACCCTAACGCATCTGCCAATTGAATCGCCGCAGGCGTGATACGAAACGGGCGGCGGCTATTGACTAGCATCACCACAATACAAAGCGCAAACACCAGCCATAACATCAGCTCTTGGGACACCCAAAAAAATGGTCGCCGCTCTAGCAAAATATCACGCAGCGTACCACCCCCATACGCCGATAAAAATCCCAGCACCGCCACCCCAAACATATCCATACGTTTGCGCACGCCTGCTAAGATACCTGACAAGGCAAAAGCAATGGTGCCGATGACTTCTACGGCGATTCTGAGTGATTCACCCCAAGGTGCCAAATCAGTTAGCTGCATAGCATAACAACCAAACAATCATAAAAAATCACATGATAGCATACCAGAGGCGCGGTATAACCAGAAGCGCGGGATAACCAAAAGCGCGGTATAACCAAAAACGCGCTATAAATGGATAGGGGAGGACACAGTGAAGAACCTGCTAGATGGTTTGATGTGGGTTGATTTTTAACTGTGTGACAGTTGCTATTGCCAATAGCTCATCGGTGAGTCTTCAAGTTCATTTAGAATTTTTCTCAGCCCATCTGACCAGTGTTGGCGGATGCTGGCAAAGTATTCATCGTTTTCATCAATGCGAAACCCTTGTGGCATCTGTAGGCTGTCATTGTGATAGACCAACACATCAATGGGCATACCGACGGATAAGTTGGAGCGGATGGTTGAATCAAAAGAAATCAGAATGGCTCGCATCGCTGATTTGAGTGATGCGTCATAATTCATGGAACGGTCTAAAATAGGTTTGCCATATTTACTTTCACCTAACTGGAAAAAAGGCGTATCGGTCGTTGCTCTGATGCAATTGCCTTCAGGGTAGATAAAATAAATTTCGGGAGATTGCCCCTTGATTTGCCCACCCAAAATAAAACTACTTCTAAATTTGGTATCCGTTTCTTGTGCGATGGTTTGGGCATGGATGGTGGTTTCTCGCAAGCACTCACCCACCAATTGCGCGGCATCATACAGGGTGGGGACGGTATGCAAATTACGCTCTTGCGCAAGCTTGATGGCGTTATCCAATTTGGTAAACACCGCTTGTGACGTAGCCAAGTTCCCCGCGGTTTGTAGCACCAAAAACCGCTCGCCTTCAATGCCGTATTGATACATTTTGCGAAACATCGATATTTGGTCGACGCCCGCATTGGTGCGAGTATCACTGGCGAAAATCATCCCGTCTTTAAGTCTGATACCCACACAATAGGTCATGGTTGTTCCTCTTTAGCAAATACTGGTTTAGCAAATATTGGTTTAGCAAATAGTGGTGAATCAATAGTGGCAAATTACTGCTGCGCTGCAAACTGCGCATTAAGCTGCGGTATGTACTGGGGGCTTGTAGATACCATGACTTGACTATACAGTCGCTCGTCACCGCCCCCTGTTCTCACCCCGCGCACTGGCGCCGCATCGGCATAGTCACGCCCAAAGGCGATGTAGACATGGGAGTTGGGGGTAAAATGTTGGTTAGAGATATCAAAGGTGTACCAATTACCCGCAAGCCAGACTTCTGCCCAGGCATGGCTTGCCATATGCGCTTGGGTCGCTTCATAAATATAACCCGATACATAGCGCGCTGCAATGCCTTTATCCCGTAGCAGCGCCAAAAATACATGGGTATGATCTTGGCACACCCCAGCCGCCATCGCAAACGCTTGCTCTGCTGTAGTGCCGACATGGGTCACGCTTTTGGTATAGGGCATTTTATCGAGCAAGTCTTTTGCCAATGACTTGAGGATGGCTAACTGCGCATCGATGTCCTCACTTTGCAAAAACTGCTCAAGCGCGTCATGGGCAAATTCACGCATGGCTTCAGAGCATTGGGTCAGCTTGGTGGGTACGGCAAAAATCTGATACGGCACTTGCTGATTGTCAGGGATAAATAAGGTATCAGCGTTAATTTCTACTTCGCCAAAGGCTTGAATTTGCAAGTTGTTGTGCGGTTCGTGACGGCTTAGGGTGAGCCATTGGTTGCCAAAGCCGTCCGTTTGCATTTGTGCGACTTTAGGCAGCATCACTTGCCAGTTATGGATGGTCTGGTGGGGTAGTGTCATCGGCGTCATGCGGATGTATTGCACACTGCGTAAGGCAAGTTGTTCATAAAAATAATTGGTTTGGTGGCTGATTATAAGTCTCATTGTACTCTCACTAACTGCTTATTTTTGTCAAAATGATGGTAGTCATCTAATAGATTTGGCTTACACACCTTGCTGTAAAATATTTGAAAACGCGCCCGATAGTGACTGAAAATCTTTGGGCTGATTAGACTTTAACAGTTGATTGACCAATCGATCCAGCTCACGCCAGCGGGTGTTTTCTGGCAAGGTATTAACAACCTCTTTAAGTTTTTGCACGCACTCACGGCAATCTTTTTTCATCAATATATGACAGTCCAGCGATTCAAAACATTGTCCGAGTTGCCAAAACGTGACCACAATCGGGTTTTCTTGCTGCATTGACGCATTGCAGGCATAGAGCTGTAGGCTGGCAGCGCGGTAAGCTCCCGTATTGGCTAACCGTTTGATAAGGTTATAAAGTTCAGCCGTATCTTTACCAATAACGCCTTTGACGTCTTGGACATTTTGCTCGATAAAGCCAATGGTTTCAGGCACCTTTTTGTTGGCAAGGTAGTCATACAAGGCATCGGCATCGGCTGAAATCGGCAAGCCAAGATTGTGCACGATTGCATCAACGTCTGTTTGGCTGCACTGGTCATTTGACAGCCGTGTAATGATTTGTTCATAGTAGCGTAAGCGCTCACTGTACCGACCTAGCCATACTAAATAGCTCGCTGTTGATAACAGCAAAATTAAGCGATTATGATTAATGTTTTCATACGCCAATAAAGTCGATGATTGCGATTTTCGTTCATGGTTGGTTTGAATGGCGCCCAAATGAGCGGTGCCTTGTTTGCCGCTGAGTTTGCCATTGACGGTATCGACCACCCAAGTGTCTTTTACCCCACCGCCTTGGGATGAGTTGACCACCAATGAGCCTTCGGTCATTGCCACTCGTGTCAATCCGCCTGGTACAATATCCACCGTACCGTCGCCATGTGACAATACAAAAGGACGCAAATCAATATGGCGCGGTGCGATGCCACTGGCGACCGCGGTTGGGTTGGTGGACAAGCTAATGGTCGGCTGGGCGATAAACCCTGCTGGGTTATCTAGTAAGCGTTTGCGGTAAGCGGCAATTTGTTCTTTGCTTGACGTCGGTCCTATCAGCATCCCATATCCCCCCGAGCCCTGCGTTTCTTTAATCACCAATTCTGGCATATGGTCGAGCACATATGCCAACTCATCGGCATCACCGCATTGATAGGTTTGCACATTGGGTAAAATCGGTTTTTCACCCAAATAATACTCAATTATTTTGGGTACAAACGGATAAAGGCTTTTATCGTCAGCAATGCCTGTGCCTGGGGCGTTGGTTATCACCACATTGCCTGCGCGATACGCACTCATCAGCCCTGACACCCCCAAGATTGAATCGGGCAAAAACGCCAACGGGTCCAAAAATGGGTCGTCAATACGGCGATAAATCACATCCACTTGTACCTTGCCGCGTACCCCTTGGATGTAGACATGGTTGTTTTCTACAATCAAATCATAACCATGCACCAAGGGCACATTCATTTCACGCGCTAAAAACGCATGCTCATAATAGGCACTGTTAAAACGCCCCGGGGTGAGTACCACGATTTGTGGGTCGTATTTGTTGGTGGTGCTTGATAGACACGCCTTTAACCGTTTTGGATAGTCCGCCACCGGCAACACTGACTGAGATTGGTAGAGTTTGCTTAGTAGGGTTTGCGACACGTTGCGGCTCTCAAGCATATAAGAGACGCCAGAAGGGGTGCGCAAGTTGTCTTCGAGCACACAATATTGTCCGTGCTGGTCGCGAATCAAATCAATACCGCTAATATGGGCATAGACGGGTTTATCTAAGTTGATACCCAGCATCCACGGCTCGTAGCCACTGTTTTTAAATACAAACTCGCTTGGCACAATGCCTTCTTTAACAATCGTCTGTTCGTGATAGATATCATGGATAAATTGATTGAGCGCGCGGATACGTTGTTGGCAGCCTTTTTCCATCACTTGCCATTCTTGAATGTCAATGATGCGTGGGATAATATCAAAGGGTATCATGCGCTCAATGTTGCTGGCATCGCTATACACAGTGAAGGTCACGCCGCGGCGATAAAAAATATCCGATGCTTGGTTATTCAAACTAATTAACGTGTCTGAATTCATCTCTTGAAGCCAAGCACCCACCTGTTGTGCCGAGTGTCTATATTGCCCATCGGCGAGTTGCAGTTCATCAAATGCTTTGGCAATTGGCATTATTGGCTCCTTATTCATGACGAAAGATGAAATAGTTTTTGCCTCACGATGGCAGACATTTTCTTGATAAATTATGCTATAGACAACTTATTAAATAATTCATCAATTTTCATGCCAAAAAAACAAAGCGAAAGGCTGTTAAATAATTGAAAAATAGATTAAAAATCGCTCAATTTTGCACCAAAATTAATCGAATTATTGAAGTTGGTACAGTGTAAAACAAAAAATCTATGCCATAGGCGCATAAACATCATGACATGAACCAAATTGATGCAAGAGAAATATTTTGGTGAAAAATTAAACGAATATTTTTCTACTAAATTGTTATATGAAAAATTTTTTTATTAAAAATTATTGCAATACATCATCAGATAATGCGCATACTAATAGCAATAGTCAATACTTAACTTGTACAATTCAAACAACCTGAACCAGTCGGATGCCTGCTTCGTTGATTACTCGACGCTAAGGCTCGTGACTTAAATTATAGAAACAGTTAATAGGCTAATCGTTTTTTATTAAGTTATCCCCCAAAAAATCAATGAATAAGCGTATTTTTAAATTTAAAAATGCCCGATTCATATAGACCGCATAGATTGATACGCTGCTAAATGGCTGCTCAAACAATTTGACCAGTCGTCCTTGCGCAATCTCATCCTCAATCAGCCATTCGGGCAATATCGCAGCGCCCATGCCTGTCAGCGCCATCTGTGCCATCATCACGGTGTTATTGCTACTGTTATAGGGTTTGAGTGTGGTTGCCATGTGCGTATAGTTGGGTAAAATCCCTGGCAGTTTACTGAGCGCGTCTGCAGACGTAGGCGGCTCGTGCTGCGCAAGAAAACGCGGACTTGCGACATAATAAAAATCTATTTTAACGAGCGGTTTGACAATTAAATTATCTTGTGGCGTATTGACCACCCGCAGCGCTAGGTCATAGCCCGCAGCAATCAAATCGGTGAAGCGATTTTCCAAATCAACCGTTAGCGCAATTTTGGGATAATCCTGCTGGAATTTGGCAAGCAGATTGACAAAATAGGGTGTGGCAAACCATACCGGTGCAATGATTCGCAGTTTTCCTTCCGGCAATACACTGCCATCGTGTGCCTTGGTTTTTGCCTGCTGCAAAATATCTAGGGCGTGTACCGCTTCTGCGTAGTATTGTTGACCGACTTCAGTGAGGCTCAAATTACGGTTGTTGCGATTTAACAGCTTGGCTTGCACATAGGCTTCAAGGTGTTGTAAGTGTTTGCTAGTCATGGCAAGCGACATATCGAGTGCATCAGCGGCTTTGGTAAAACTGCCTTTTTCTACGATGGTGCGAAACACTTGCAAGCTTTTGAGCGTATCCATGTGTATCCTTAAGTGAGTTAACGCTTCCAGTGAATTAACGCTTGAATGCGTCATTTCAATTATCAACTAATAAGAAATAATATATCAATATTTTATGTGTTTTTCTCTTAATAAGATATCAATATAATGGCGTCATCACATATATTCATGACTGTAATTTTAGACTAATAGGACACAACAATGAACAATGTTTCTCGATACCAACCTTATGTACTTGGCTTGCTTCGCATTGTACTGGGCTACACCTTTATGCTACATGGTATGGCAAAATTATTTGGGGTGCCGCATGTGGCGATGTTTGATGGCTTGCAATTGTTTTCGCTGATGGGCTTAGCAGGCGTGTTAGAATTGGTTGGTGGCGTGTTACTGATTTTGGGGTACTTTACGCGTCCTGTCGCCTTTATTCTGTCAGGTCAAATGGCGGTGGCATACTTTATGATGCACGCGGGTATTGATAATTTTTGGTTGCCACTGCTCAACCAAGGGGAAGCCGCTGTACTGTATAGCTTTGCTTTCTTATACTTATGTGTCGCAGGCGCGGGTACTTTCTCCGTTGATAATCGCGGACAAGCTGTCAGTGCCTAGTTAATAAAATTTTAGGTAATCAAAATCTTAGGTGATAACAATAGGAGATCGCCATGAAGGGTTTAACATTAACCGATGTATTCGGCGCAAGCATTGACAAGCCAACGCTGCCGAGTTTATTTATCTCGCATGGCGCACCGACGATTGCGATCGAAGATACGCCGTTTACTCAGGCGCTGCATCAGCTTGGTGCAGCTTTACCCAAGCCGAAGCTTATCATCATCATGTCGGCGCACTGGGAAAGTGGCGAGTGGCTGATCAACGCCAATCCAGCCCCTAGCACTTTACATGATTTTGGCGGTTTTCCAAAAGCGCTATTTGAAATCCAGTACCCAGCAGCCGGTCATCCAGCAGCTGCGCGAAGTATCGCCAAGCAGCTAGCGCAAATGCAAGTGGCGGTTAAAGTGGTCGACAATCAACCATTTGATCATGGTGTCTGGACACCGCTGCTACACATGTACCCCAATGCCGATGTGCCAATCGTGCAGGTGTCATTGCCACACGGGTTTAGCCCCAGTCAGTTGTATCAGCTTGGGCAGTTGTTTGCGCCGCTACGGCAACAAGGGGTATTGATTGTGGCATCGGGCAGTATTACCCATAACTTATACAATGTGCGTTTTAACAGTCAACAGATTGAGCCGCAAGCCAAAACCTTTAAATACTGGATAATAGATCAGCTAAAAGCCAATGACAAAACGATGTTTGATTGGCAGACGCATAGCTTGGCTCGCCACAATCACCCAACGCCCGAGCATTTATTGCCTGTATTTTTTGCGCGAGGGGCAGGGGATGTGATGTCGGTGGTGCATGAAAGCTTTGCTCACTACAATCTGGGTATGGATATTTATCGGTTTGATTACTGGATAAAAAAAGGTGAATTAACCGCAGTGAATTTGCCTTATCATCAGTCCATCACAAAATAAATCTGGCGCAAAATTAATCTAGCGCAAAAATGTATCGCACAAGATTCATAAGGTTTCATAAGAATGTCATTTGTATTGCTTTATTTTAGCACTTTTACCCAATATTGTAGCGGCTAAACAAACCTCAAAAAAAGCCTCAAAAAAAGCCATTATCCTAGGTAATGGCTTTTTTATGGCGATAAAAAAATTTTGATAACTACCGCTCAAGGATTAAGTTGAAAATTGTTTACTTGTGTGTAAAGGATTGTAGCTAGCCGTCAGCAACCCTGCTATCAATCCTCAATATCTGCTAAAATAACACAGATAATTTTAAACTACTGATAATCAATTATGGGTTTATTTCGTTTTTTTGAAAATCGTCTGGAAGTCTATCCAGAAGACAATTACAACCTACCGACGGATAATTTTCTGAAGTTTCTGTGGGCGTGTACCAAGGGTCTGCGCGGTTGGATTTTTGCCTTCATGTTCTTGACGGGCTTGATAGGCGTGTATGAGTCGCTACTGTACAAGTGGATTGGTGATATCGTCAATTGGCTGGGTGCCTATACGCCCGCTAATCTGTGGGCAGAAAAAGGCGATAGTTTGCTAGTGATGGCGGCCGTGTTGGTGCTCAGCCCGATTTTGGTGGGCTTAAGTTCGCTGATTCATTTTCAGACCTTGCAAGGCGTGTTCCCGATGCAGATGCGCTGGCGTTTTCACCGTCAAATGCTCGGTCAATCCATGGAGTTTTATCAAGACGAGTTTTCCGGGCGGGTGTCTGCAAAGGTGATGCAAACCGCGCTTGCGGTGCGCGATACCATTATGACCATTGCCGATATGCTGGTGTATGTATTGGTGTATTTTGTCAGTAGTGGCATTATTTTATTTCACCTGGACAGTTGGTTACTTATCCCATTTCTGTTGTGGATGGTGATGTTCTTTGCCACTGTGGCGTATTTTATCCCCAAGCTTAAAAACTCTGCCAGTCGCCAAGCCGATGCCCGTGCCTTGATGACAGGGCGGATTACGGATGCGTATGCCAATATCACGACGGTAAAATTATTTAGCCACTCTCGCCGTGAGCTAACTTATGCCAAAGATGCGATGAGCCAGTTTTTGGATACGGTGCATGACCAAATGCGCTGGGTGTCCCGCCTTGAGCTGGTCAATCATTTGATTAATGTGGTATTGGTCGGCACTACGGTAGCGCTCGGTTTGTACCTGTGGTATTACAATGGCCTAAGCGTGGGGGCGATTGCGGCAGCGACTGCGATGGCGATGCGTCTTAACGGCTTGACCCATTGGATAATGTGGCAAACGGCGGCATTGTTTGAGAATATCGGTACCGTGCAGGACGGCATGAAAACCTTGTCAAAACCGCATACCGTGGTAGATAAGCCGAATGCTAGGGATTTACTCATCACGCAAGGCGAAATCAAATTTAGCCATGTCGATTTTAATTATGGTCGCAGTGGCAATAAAACCAATGACACTGATGCCAAGCAAAAACTACTCGATGATTTTAACCTTGAAATTAAAGCAGGTGAAAAAATCGGTCTAGTGGGGCGCTCTGGGGCAGGTAAATCAACCTTGGTGAATTTGCTACTGCGTTTTTATGATGTCGATGGGGGCGCGATTTTGATTGATAATCAAAACATTAGCGATGTCACCCAAGAGAGCTTACGCCAACAAATTGGCATGGTCACTCAAGATACCTCATTACTACACCGCACCGTGCGAGAAAATATTGCCTATGGTCGCCCAGATGCCACCGATGAGCAAATCATCAGCGCCGCCAAACAAGCGCATGCGTGGGAGTTTATCCAACATTTAAGCGACGCAAAAGGCAATGTCGGCTTGGATACCCAAGTCGGTGAACGAGGGGTCAAGCTCTCGGGCGGACAACGCCAGCGCATTGCCATCGCTCGAGTGATGCTCAAAAATGCCCCGATTTTGCTGCTCGATGAAGCGACCTCAGCACTCGATAGCGAAGTGGAATACGCCATCACTGACAGTCTTAACGATATGATGGCAGGCAAGACCGTGATTGCGATTGCCCACCGATTATCGACAATTGCGTCGATGGATAGATTGGTGGTGATGGATAGAGGACAAATTGTCGAGCAAGGTAGCCATGCCCAGCTTTTAGCTCAAAATGGCGTGTATGCCAAATTGTGGGCAAGACAAAGTGGCGGTTTTCTTGGGGAAGATGATTAAATAAAGGTACGGCTAACTTACGTTAGATTTGATATAGCCCAATGGCAAGGGTGAATGCCAAGTCACAAAAGGGGTGGCCATAACTTTTCACTGGGTCTTATAATCAAGTAACCAAGTCACCTTTTAGTCACTAAAAAGTGGCTAAAAAAGTGATTAATTAGGACAATTGGCATGGAAGAACAACGCATCAATCTAAACGGCAAAAACGCCAAATACTATAACATCAAAAACCCCACTGCCAGCCAGAATGCCCATTTTTACGGCGGTAACGGTTTTGCATTAGGCGTCTATGAGCCACTCTTGAGCGACTTAGCGCAACATCTTAACATCACCGCGCTAACCATGCGGGGTGAATGGTACGATAAACCGACCGAAAACGCGCTGACGCGGGAACAAGATGCGGATGTCTTGATTGAGTTCTTGCAAGCGACCCTAGCAGAGCGAGACGGCAAGCCCGTCATCGGTATCGGGCATTCACAAGGGGCAACTGCCACCACCATGGCGGCTGCCAAACGCCCAGATTTGTTTAGCGCGCTTTACTTGCTTGAGCCTGTCACCTTTACCAACCAGCAAGGCAAGCTTTATAGCTTAGTGCCACGCATGGTGAAAATGACCCGAGAACCCTTTAAAAGCACCCAAGTCAAACAAGCCAACTGGGGCAGTGTGGATGCGTATTATCAGTTTCTTCGCCGTCATAAAGCGTACAAACGTATCACCGATGAACACCTTTTAACCTATGCCAAAAATAGTTTAGAGCCAGGTGAGCAGGCTGAACTCACGCTACGTTTTTCACCCAAGCAAGAGCTCGCCAATTATTTTGGTACACCGCTGATTATGAAGCCATTACAACAGCTTATTGCCGACAACAAAGTGCCTGTGCAGTTAATTATCGGTAAGCCGTCGATGTTTATCAGTCAACAAGTGCGCCAAATGTGGGATAAGTTCGTGCCCAGTGAGCAAATGACGGTGCTCAATGACTATGGACATTTACTGCCACTTGAAGCACCAGAATTATGCGCCAAGCTCATTTTTCAAAAGCTAAAGTTGACAAGCTAACATGAGTTTATTTGCCGCCAATCCCAACGAGAATTTATTGCCCTACGATGGCATTGTCAATGATTTTGGGCAGGTTTTTGACAACCCCGCTGATGAGCCCAATGCGCTTTATCGGCATTTTTTAACGCAGTTACCTTGGCAGCATGACGTTGTCACAATTTTTGGCAAAACCCATGTCACCCACCGCCAAATCGTGTGGATGAGTGAAAACGATTATCACTATTCTGGACAACGCAAGACGGCAACGCCTTGGACAGCAGATGTTTTGGCATTAAAACAGCACATAGAATTGCTGCTGGCTGAGCAACAGATGAGCGCAAATTTTAACGCCTGTTTGTTTAATTATTACCCCACAGGCGATGATGGCATGGGCTACCATGCCGATAATGAAAGCGAACTGGGTAATGAACCCATTATCGCGTCTGTCTCATTAGGGGCAACCCGTAAATTTGTATTTAAGCACCGCATCACCAAGGAAAAAGTCGAGATTCCCTTGCAAAATGGACAGCTCATTGTCATGCGCGGACAAACCCAGCGCCATTGGTTACACAGCCTGCCTAAAACCAAAAAAGTAACGGAAGGTAGAATTAATCTGACCTTCCGTCATATAGCGAATTAGATATCATTTAGCTATCGAGAAGCGCCTGCTAGCTATCGAGAAGCGCCTGCGCCGCAGCAATATCGAGTGTGCCTTCGTAAATGGCACGGCCTGTAATGATACCTTCAAGATAATCACTGTAGGGTTTTAGGTTTTCGATGTCTTGTAAATCCGTCACCCCACCTGAGGCAATCACCGGAATACCGCCTTCTTTTGCCAAGTTGACTGTTTGCTCGACATTGACGCCTTGCATCATGCCATCACGCGCAATATCAGTATAGACGATAGAAGATACACCTGCATCGGCAAAGCGTTTTGCCAAATCCACTGCTTTGACATCGGTGACATTTGCCCAGCCATGTGTCGCTACCATGCCATCTTTGGCATCAATACCCACAATGATATGACCGGAAAATTCTTGACACGCTTGTTCAACAAATTCAGGTTGTTCGACCGCTTTGGTACCGATAATAATATAGCTCAAGCCTGCTTCTAAATAATGACGGATGGTGTCAAGGCTACGGATACCACCACCGAGTTGAATGGGTAAATTTGGGTAGGCTTTGGCAATCGCGGTGACGACGTCTTTATGCACCGGCACGCCATCGAAAGCACCGTTTAAATCCACCAAATGCAGGCGTCGAGCGCCTTCTTTTACCCAGCGGCTTGCCATTGCGACAGGGTCGTCACTAAATACGGTATCGTCTTCCATACGCCCTTGTTTTAGGCGGACACATTTGCCGTCTTTGAGGTCAATGGCAGGGATAATTAAAGTTGGCGTAGTTGATAACGTCGTCATGGGGTTGTCCTGTTGTCAGTTGGCGCAAATTGAGCTAGGGCGGTCAAAATGCGTGTCGCTAGAATTTGGCGATAATTTTACCGTATAATGCCAACTAAGGTTAAGATATTTTGCATCTGCGTATCAGCATACCAGGGGTCGTGATAATGTTATACGTGGTGATAGCAGGGGTTTTTATTCATCCGTTGCCGTAAAACCACCGACTTTAGGCGGTGGATATAAGGCAACTTGTACACTATAACGCTTGCATAAATTTTGCTAAAATAATTTGCATGAAAACACTCAAGCTACGCATACGAGATAAACACACAGCAAAGCTTAACCGCCTAAGTGGTTTGGTTAATTTCGTATGGAACTATGTCAATGCGTTAAGCTACGAGCATCTTAAGCGTACTGGCAAGTTCTTTTCAGCCTACGACCTAAACGAATATACCAAAGGTAGTGGTGAACTGCTAGGCTTACACAGTCAGACTATCCAAGCCATCAATGAAACCCACGCCAAATCGCGTCGCCAATTCAAAAAAGCCAAACTAAACTGGCGAACCAACAACCCAAAATCTAAGCGTAAAAGCTTGGGTTGGCTACCATTTAAACAATCTGCCATTAAGCATATTGCCACGCACCAAACAGGCAAAAAGGGCTTAAAATCCACCTTACAGCTTAGTTTAGCCAAAGGACAAAAACTAGTCATTGACCTATGGGACAGCTACAACCTTAGCCTATACCAAATCAACACATGCGAATTGGTACAAGACAGCCGTAACCGTTGGTATGCCTGTATCACCGTTAAAGAATACCCTAAAACCACTTGTGGAATAGGTAGTGTTGGCATAGATTTGGGGCTTAAAGATAGTGCTACCAGCTCGAGCGGTGACAAACTACAAATCAAACAAACGCTCAAATATGCTAAAGCGTTAGCCATTGCTCAAAGAGCTAAAAACAAACAGCGTGTCAAAGCAATCCATGCCAAAATCAAAAACACACGCCAAGACTTAATCCATAAATTCACCACCCAATTAGTTAAAGATAATGCGCTAATCGTGGTCGGTGATATTCAGAGTAATCAATTTAATAGTAAAAAAGGCAAACTCGCCAAATCGGTTTACGATGCAGGCTGGTTTGAACTCAAACGACAATTGACCTATAAATGCGAGAACGCAGGTTGCCGTTTTGAAATCGTGAATGAGAGATACACGACCCAGCGATGTTCGTGTTGCGGTGAAATCACCGCCAATAGTCCGAAAGGTAGAAAATCGCTTGGAATAAGAGAATGGATATGTGCTTCGTGTGGCACATGGCATGATAGAGATGTCAATGCCAGTAAGAACATTCTTGCGGTCGGGCTTGACCGTCTTGTAGAAGGAATCCCCTTGCTTTAGCAAGGGGAGGAAGTCAAAGTAGGGTACATGGCGATTGCCTTTGAGCATAACATATTAACCACCACCATTGTGATGGTATCACTGGTGTCAAAAATCATCAATGACCAAAAAATGCGATGGTATTTTGCAGGTCTTATTATGATTGCCGCCAATACAGGCGGCGCTTGGTCACCTGTGGGTGGTGGCATCGCTTCAATGTGATTAAACTTACACTAAATATAAAAAGTCAAAATTTACCCCAAAAAGCTATTGATTTTGATAAAAATATGCTAAACTATTGCCCTTTTTGGTGTACCTAAACTTTGCTAAAACTGTATCTATGCCGTTTTTTTAATTGTTTGGGTCTTTTAGGCTCTAACCACTGAACTAGATTCAATTGATTGCATTCACAGAGAGAACATTATGGTAGTTATCCGTTTACAACGCGGTGGTGCGAAAAAACGCCCATTTTATCAAATCGTGGTAACCGACTCACGCAATGCCCGTGACGGTCGTTACATCGAAAACATCGGGTTCTTTAACCCACTAGCGCAAGGTCAAGAAGTGCCATTACGCATCAACGCTGACGCTTACCAAGCATGGATCAATAAAGGTGCACAACCTTCTGACCGTGTTGCCGCTTTATTTAAAGCAGCTAGCAAAGCACAAGCAACTGCTTAATTTTTTATAAAAATTAGGTACAGCGGACTTTAATATGGCAAAACAACCGACAGACTTGCATACCAATGAGGCTAACGCATCGCTGTTTAAAATCGGCGAGCTAAAAAAGCCTTATGGCATTCATGGCTGGCTATGGGTATTTAGCTTTACTGAAGACCGTGAAGCGATATTTCATATGCAGCCTTGGGTCATCAATACTGCCATGGGTCAAAAGACCTTAACGGTAAAAAACTGGCGACAACAAGGTAAAGGCTACGTGGTACAACTTAACGAAGTGCCCGACCGCAATATCGCAGAAACCATGTTTGGCGTGAGCCTTTGGGCAGAAAAAAACAATCTGTCTGAGCTTGCAGAAGACGAATATTATTGGTCAGATTTGATTGGCTTGATGGTGATTAGCCAGTCAGAAAATGTCATTTTAGGACGGGTAAAAGAGCTGTTTGAAACAGGGGCGCATGCCATTATGGTAGTCGAGCCGACTGCTGATAGTGTGGATGGCGAAGAACGATTGATTCCTTGGCACAAACAGACCATTGGCGAGGTAAATTTAGCCAAGCAAACCCTGATGGTTGATTGGGGCAGTGATTATTAAACGTTGATACCTTGCATTAATGATTAATCGTTGCGTACTCATCCTTGATGGGTGCCTAGCATTTATTCAATGGGAGTTGTCAATCAACAAGGCATTTTTTTAATGCCAAGCTAAAGTGAGTGTAGCGTATGTTTTTTGCGGTAATAACCATTTTGCCCGAAATGTTTGCTAGTATTACTGATTTTGGCATCACTGGGCGAGCGCTAGCTCGCAAGCAAGCGGAAATCTTGCTGATCAACCCAAGAGACTTTACCACAGACAATTATCGGCGTATCGATGAGCGTCCGTTTGGGGGTGGTCCTGGCATGGTGATGATGGCAGAGCCGTTACAAAAAGCCATCGACTACGCCAAAACGCAAGCCAATGCGCGCGGTAAAAGCTGTCCTGTGGTGTATTTGTCGCCACAAGGCAAGACACTGAGCGAAAGTGGGGTGCTTGATTTTTGCCAATATGACGGCTTGATTTTGTTATGCGGTCGTTATGAAGGCATTGATGAGAGACTACTGAGTCAGTATGTCGATATCGAGTGCTCAATTGGTGATTACGTGCTGACAGGCGGTGAATTGCCCGCGATGGTATTGATGGATAGTGTGATACGCCGATTGCCCAATGTGATGGGCGATGATTTATCGGCGCAGCAAGACTCCTTTGTGGATGGCTTGCTCGATTGTCCACAATATACCAAACCAACTGAATATCAAGGCATCAAAGTGCCTGACGTGTTGTTGTCAGGGCATCATGCCAATATCGCCAAGTGGCGATTTATTCAGCAGGCAACACGCACCCAGCTAAGACGTCCTGATTTGTGGCAAGCCTTTGTGCCAACCAAACAGCAACAAAAATGGCTGACAGAAGCAGCGCAATCTGCTAAAGACAGCAACCCAGATTCATCCACTTGACGGATGCCCTAATCGTGTCGATTGCTATCAAGGCACATAAAATTAGCGGGGAGTATGCGCATTTGCTGACATCAACTAACCTTAGTCAGCTTAGCCTCTGTCCCCAGTGAGAGGAGAAAATCTCATGAGTAACAAACATCCTTTGGTTCAACAAATCGAAAATAGCCAGCTTAAGCAAGACGTACCAAGTTTTGGTCCTGGTGACACTGTTGTCGTACAAGTAAAAGTGCGTGAAGGCGACCGTGAGCGTCTACAAGCATTTGAAGGTGTTGTTATCGCTAAACGTAACCGCGGCTTAAACTCTGCGTTTACCGTACGTAAAATCTCTAGTGGTGTAGGTGTTGAACGTGCGTTCCAAACCCATTCACCACAAATTGCAAAAATTGAAGTAAAACGTCGTGGTGATGTACGCCGTGCCAAACTTTACTACCTACGTGACCGTTCTGGTAAATCAGCACGTATCCGTGAAAAACTGTCAGTGCGTAAAGAAGAAGCGCAAGCTTAAGGCTTTAACTGCGTTATTTATTATCTGCCTAAATGGGTTAAACTTTGATTGTCATGGTTTAATCAACACCAAAAAAGCAAAAACCCCAAATAAATCTATTTGGGGTTTTTTGTTGTTAGCGATGATTTACTTTTGTGCTGTCCAGCCTTTTGGGCGTTCGTAGTCTTCATTATCCAAAAATTTATTGCGCTGCTCGGTAATAAATTTTTTGGCTTCTGGGTCAATCATGCTCAAGTGATTTTCATTGATGAGCATGGTTTGGTGCTCTAGCCATTCGTTCCATGCTTTGGCAGAGACGGTGTTTTGCAATTCTTCACCCAGCTTGTTAGGAAACGGCGGTTTTGGCATTTTAGGTAGCTTTTGTTTGTATTTACGGCACATGACCATGTGGTCAGCGGGGTTATAAGTTTCCATTTTTTATCCTTTTAATAGTTGCTAGTCTATGTCTCTTGCATCGGCATAAATCCAAGCGGTAGCGCCACTGTCAAAGTGACCTTCCACTCGTGCGTAGGCATCGACTTCGTAGCGGTCGGCTTGGGCAAGCTCATCATCGGTAATCTCAAAAATCACACCTGCCACTTTGTCGGTTGGGTTATTGGTTTTAAGTAGTATCGGATGAAAACGTTTGCCACTTGTGGCGAGCACATCTTTATCGGTGATTTCGATTTCACCCAACTGGTAGCCAATGAGTTGGTCTTTACTACCCACCAGTGTACGCCCAAAGGTGGCAAGCTGTACATTTTCTTGTTGTAATGTGCCATACGAGAACAGTTTTGGCATATTAATGACCTAATTGTTCGATACGCTGACGACCACGCTCAATCGCCATTTTGACTTGATTAGGCGCTGTACCGCCAATGTGGTTACGGGCATTGAGCGAGCCTTCAAGGGTCAGATATTCAAACACGTCCTCACCAATCAAGTCGCTAAAGCCTTGAAGCTCATCGAGCGATAATTCACTCAAATCTACGCCTTTTTGCACACCTAATGCTACTGCTTTACCCACTACTTCATGCGCGTCGCGGAAAGCTAAGCCTTTACGCACTAAATAATCCGCCAAATCGGTGGCGGTCGCATAACCTTTCATGGTGGCAGCACGCATATTTTCTTTATTTGGAATCAGATTAGGCAGCATATCAGCAAAGGCAAGTAGTGAGCCGGTTAAAGTATCTACCACGTCAAATAGCGGCTCTTTATCTTCTTGGTTGTCTTTGTTGTAAGCCAGCGGTTGGTTTTTCATCAAGGTCAATAGGGTAATCATATCGCCAAACACGCGTGCGGCTTTACCTCGTACCAGCTCTGGCACATCGGGATTTTTCTTTTGTGGCATAATCGATGAGCCCGTGCAAAAACGATCGGGGACGACCACAAACCCAAATTGCGCTGACATCCACAAGATGATTTCTTCACTCATACGTGACAAGTGCATCATCAACAGGCTAGCAGAACTGGCAAATTCAATGGCAAAATCACGGTCGGATACGGCATCCAGCGAATTTTGACAAATCCCTTCAAAGCCTAATAGCTCAGCAGTAAATTCCCGCTCAATCGGATAAGTCGTACCTGCCAGCGCTGCGGCGCCTAGGGGCATTTGGTTGATACGTTTTCGACCATCAATCAAGCGCTCGCTATCACGCATTAGCATCTCAAACCATGCCATCACATGATGACCAAAACTGACAGGCTGCGCGGTCTGCAGATGGGTAAAGCCTGGCATGATAGTGTCGGTATGTTGGCTTGCCAAATCCAGTAAGCCCGTTTGTAGACGTTTTAGTAATCCTAAAATAATATCGGTTTGGTCACGCAGATATAAACGGATATCGGTCGCGACTTGGTCATTACGGCTACGTCCCGTATGCAGTTTCTTGCCGACATCGCCAATAATAGCGGTCAGACGAGACTCCACATTCATGTGCACGTCTTCAAGCGCCACTGACCAAACAAATTTGCCATCGGCGATTTCTTGTTTGATTTGGGTCAAACCGCCAACGATTTGGTCTTTGTCTGCCTCGGTAATAATCCCCGCTTTAGCAAGCATGGTGGCATGAGCAATCGAGCCTGCGATGTCTTGATTGGCAAAACGTTGGTCAAATCCGACAGACGCGGTAAATTCAGCGACAAAACTGTCAGTGGCTTCGCTAAAACGTCCACCCCACATACTAGATGTGCTAGAATCAGCGGAAATTTGATTGCTCATAATACGTCCATTTTTTGTGTAAGTGTGAAAGGAATAAAGACAATGAGATTGCTGGAGCTGTTAATTCCCTCTGCAAAATCTAGGGCTAGTATAGCAAAAACTGAGGATGCCTCACAAATTTCACTCAAGCGCATTAAAGAGCCGCTCACCAGCACTTTTTTCCTGCCCAATCTGAGCGAGAAACAGACCATTAAACTGTGGGCAAGCTATATCGCGTTTTTTTCACTGGTTTCGATTTTAACCTATTTAACTTTTACCAATGATATCAGTTTGATTATCCGCCATAGCATTGAAACGGTGGTGATTACTAGCTTAGTTGTGACGGGTGAAATGGTTTTTTTGGCGAATTCTGCCAAAAAATTCAGAGAATTTAATTGGCGTTCAAAACAAATCACCGCCTATCTGCTGTCAACCGTGTTTATTATCGTGCCGGTACTGAGCTTGCTAGGTCGGTTGATTTTATTCTTTACGCTCGGCTATGAAGTCAGTTTAAATGCGCTGATACTAGAAACCATTGCGAATACTTTGTTTGCTTTTTTGATGATAGCGGTGCTGCTCACTTATTTTGAGATACAGTACCAAAATATTCGCCGCGTTGAACTGCGTACCCAACAAAAACTCATCGAACAAAACGAACAGTTAAAGGCGCGTATCACCCCGCATTTTTTCTTTAATTTACTCAATACTATGCAGTATCTGATAGAAACCGATCCGTATGAAGCAGAGAGAATGATTCGTCATATCTCAAATCTATATCGGGTGAGCTTTGATGAAACGCGTGAGATTGCGCTCCTTGATGAGATGGCGCTATGCGAAAGCTATTTGAGCATCGAAAAATACCGTTTTGATAAAAAGCTGAAAGTAACTTGGCAGTTGCCCGATGAAGATTTGCTCTATGATATGGTGATTACCTCGTTATCGCTGCAAATGGTGATTGAAAAACTGATTGTACTGATTGTTGAAAACAGCACAGACCTCATTCACATTACTATTAGTATCGATTGGCAAAACGATGTTGCCAAAATTGATATCGAAATTGAGCTGCCAGCCACGAAATATCAGATGATTTGTCACGATATTCACCAAAAACTGCAGTTTAACAGTCAACTGGCAATTTTACGTCAGTATTTTGGTCATGAAGCCAGTATTCACTTTGAATTATCTGGACATTTGTTAGTGACTCAAATTCGCTATCCCCTCAAAGATGTCGCAGCTTTTTAGCCCATTTATGTTGTTAGTCGGAATTGGCATAAAAAAGTCACCAATCTAACGCGGCATTTTACATTTTATTTAACAAACTATGATATATTAATTTGCATCTAAGTAATCGAACAAATTTATATTATAATAGTAGCTACTTATAACCTGCATAAAAAGCTACCATGAAAGTAAGACAAATTAAACTGAGCGAAGCCGAGCGTAAAGCGCTTGAACAAGGATACAAACAGCGATCTTGCTCAAGTTTTCTTGTGGTTAAAAGCAAATGGGCGTGGAAATTACGATTATCGCCTTGCTTATCAGGTGCATGAACTGCCACATCAACCGCTACTTGATACTTTTTGCTTAATTGACTGGCAAACTCATGCGCCAGCATACTGCCTGTGCCTTGGTCGCTCTGCATTAACTCATGAGGGATATTAATCACAATCTCTCTAGCCGTTCGGCTATTGCTTCGGTTTTCGCTTTTCTCTGCTAAGTTCCAAAGCTCGTTTCGGTCAATTTTAACATCATTGGGCGTTGCCAATCCTGTCCAAAGCACCCCATGACGTTTTGTATAATCGTATGTCTTACCTAACCGCTCATCGGTAATTGCAATCCCTGCTCGATAGGCAATACTCGCAACGGCACTACGTCCGCTACTGCGTGATATTGGCTTAGTCGATAAGTGATAAATTGCCATTTAGATTTTTTCTTTTGTCTTTTTAACAAAATCGCCTTAGCGGTTTTGTGGGGGTTGCAAGGGGGAACGCCTGCCGAACTTGAAAACTTGAGATAATGTAGCTTGCGTAATTATATCAGAGTTTTCGTAAGTTCGCACTTCGTGATATTTGTGTATAGGTTATTCCGTAGTATAATTGGGTATATTTTGATATAAGGTGGTGACTATGGCAACACTTGAACAGCAGTTAGCAGAGTTGGAACAAAAGACAGCAAGGTTAAAGGATAGGATTAAGAAACAAGATACTGCGGAAAAGGTGGTGATTGGTGGGATGATGTTGGCTTATGCTCGTAAACATCCTGCAAATGCGAAACGCTTGCTTGATATTATGCACAGTGAGTTAAGGGAGCAAGATTTAAAGCGTGTTGATAGGGCTAAAAATGAGTTGTCTTTAATCGTTGGTAATAGTGAGTTGGCAAATGCTAGTCATTATCAAGGTGGTTAGTGATGCCAATTCTTGATTTGTTTGGTATGGTGTTTGAGTGGCATGACGATAAGTTTGCGTTGGTACACCAAAATCGCGGTATTTCTTTGGAAGAAGTGGCTAGTGTGTTTTTTGATGATTGTTCGATTGATAAGGATGATTTTGCTAGTCATGATGAGCAAAGAACTTTGACGATTGGTATGAGTAACCAGGCTCGTTTGTTGGTTGTAGTTTGGACACAAAGAGAAAATATGATTCGCATTATTACGGCTTTTTTTCCAACGAAAAGCCAAGAGAAGGAGTACGCCAATGCAAGATATTGATTTGGAATATGAACGCTATAAGGATTTTGATTTTACTGGGGCTACTCGTACCAATAATCCTAAAATCTTGGAGATGAGGGCGAGAAAGAAAGCTTATGATAGGTTTATGGACTTTTTTGATAAAGAAGTTCAAGACATTGTGTTAAGCCATGATACGCCACAGGATAGAACACGCTTGAATGCGGTGATTAAGGCGATGTATGCAACCGCTTGAGTATACTGCTGCGCAACGTGATAAGGTGTTAGATGATTTGTTTGCGATGTTACCTAGTCACAATGGTTTGGTGATTGAGCGTTTGTACCATAGCAATAGGCGGTATGCGATCCGCTCTTTTGCTAATCCTGCTGAATCGGTGGATTCGGTGACGGTGGTGAAGTTTGGTACGGGTGATGGATTTTCTAAAGACGATACGCCAAGAGATACCCATTCGATTGAACGCTATCTTGAACAAGCCAGGGATTGAATTTTTTTCTTTGGTTTTTTCATTTTCGTTTTGCTTGATTTAGACATTTCTTGTTCTTTCTAACAGCTCTTGTACCTTGTGAAAGCTCTTTACGGTCTTCGGGTCTTTGAGCTGTAGTTTCCACTCTTCAAAAATCTCTGGGTAATCCCTGCGATCATTGGGGGCGATTTTACTGCTGTTGGCATCGATAAATTCTTTGGTATAAACGCCAATTTTTTTGATTTGGGCATCTGATAAGCCTTTGGTTTGCCATGATGGCACTTTGGTCTGTCGGGCTTCGTTGTCGGTCTGTCCGTTTACCCAATCAATGGTGTTGGGGTCTCTTTCAGCAATCAACTTTTTAGCAGATTCTTTGAGCTTGAATTTAAGCTCAAGATGGGTAAATTTTCGTCCTTTTTTTAATAGGTCATATTTGACTGTATAAGACGACTTATCACTAATATCATCAATAGCAACATCAATCACACGTTTTTTTAAATCGGCAAATAGTGGGTATTTTAAGCCAATTTCAAGCATAAAACGCAAATCAGCAATAGCGATTTTTACATATCCTGTTGATTTATATTGCATCATGAGTTGGTAAATTCTATGGCTATATATGCTTTTAAAATTAGCAACATCACTAACAAGGTACTGCGTAAAATTCTGTCTTAAATCACTTAGCAAAGGCATAATTTTTTCATGAAAAACTATCCTAGCAACAATATTTTCATCAGCGTTATGTGTAAAGCTATCAATCAAATTATACATTCTTAAATGCTTTACGTACTCGTCATAATCGCTAGGATTTGGATATATCGCTCTTAGTTTCTGCTCTGCATTTTTGTCAAATCTAAGCACTTCAGAAAGCCACGGTAATTCAACGACACCTAACGGCGTTTTGAATTTAACGGATTTTTTCATCAGCTCTCTTGTCGCTTGTCTAATTTCTTTGGCTACACTAGTAGGGTCAGCACCAAGCTCAATAAAATCATCTCTAGTGATGTAAAAGGGCGTTTTTGGGTCAATCGCTTGCTTGGGTGTTATTTTCTTTAATGAACAAAGAATTAATCTTTGTTCATTCAAGGTAAAGCTGTAGGCACTCGTTACCAGCGAATTATCAACCACAACCAATTCATTATTCATGACGGATTTTTCTCATATTTATAAAATATGACATTATTATATATGTCATTTATTGACTTGTAAATATAAGTCATATTTAGACGGAAAAAAGTCATATTTAGACGGAAAAAAGTCATATTTAGACGGAAAAAAGTCATATTTAGACGGAAAAAAGTCATATTTATTTCTCTTTAGCCCTTTCTACAAGCGGTCTGCAAGGGGGTCTAAAAAGTATTTAAAAATATATAAAAATAATAAAAAAGGGAGTTTTTTAAAAAAGTGTGTGGATAAGTCAGAATTTTAACCAATTTTTAGATTGCTTTTTTACTCTATAAAAAACTTAAATAAACAAAAATTCAACATTGAATATTCTTATTTTCAATATTACTCCACTCTCAACTCTTTATAATTCATTGATTTTAAAAGGCTTGAAATTTAATAACTTTTTAGCCAAAAATTGCAAGCCTAGTATTTACAGGGCTTTAGAAAAAAGAGTTGAGAGTCAGGTTAATGATATAGAGTTTATTGTTCCCGAAACTAGTATTTTAGTGAGTAATATTTTCCATATTACACCTAGTACATCATATACTAATAGACCATATATGGAACCTGCAGTGGGCATGAGTATATGTAAATACGGGGCTGTTACTGGGCAATCTTGCGGTTCTATAGTTAAAACAGACCTAAAAGCTTATGGACAAGATGCTTGCCCTGCAAATACTGCAAATGGAGTGATGGGTGCATGCAGCGATACATTTGTTTTAGTGGAAGGACCTATAAATAGCTTGAAATCTGTAAATGGTGATAGTGGAGGACCTGTATTTGAACGTTCTACTGGTTCGCCGTTAGGGATACATAGTGCTTCTTTTGATAAAGATGCTACAACAAAAGCTGTAGTCTTCTCAAAATTAAAGTATATGTCAGAATTAGGAGTCACTTTAAAACAGTAAGATTATTAAGTAATTCTGTCTAATTTATTTCCCCATAGCTTTCTGCCACGAATTGGGCAAACGACAATAAGCCGTCTTATCGCCTATTGAACTTTGCCCATAATTACACTGCTCAATCAGCACTTTCACACAAGCCACCCCATCACAGCGTTTAAAATCTGCCCCTGTCTCTCGCTCTATCAAAGCAAGCTCTGCCCTACGTTGTTTGACTTCTTCAAACGATGGAGCAAACCAAAGCGTAAATGCCATTATCAACAAGAATGATAAGATCAGACTACCGCCAATGATAGACATGGTCTTTAGTCCTAGCGTTTCTTGTATCTTGCTTGTGGCGTTATTTACCACCGCTGACGAATCTTTGAGGAGCTTGATATAATCAAAGGTCACACGGCTGGCATTGTCCTGTAAATCGCTAATCCCTGCATGAATACCCCTATCAACCCCACGTCTCACCTGTTGCTCCAAGGGCAACCCCAGGCTTTGATGAACCGTCGAGTTTACCCCACGCAATACCGCCGTCTCTAGCTCTTTGGCAGACTTTAAATTCTCGTTTTTTAAGTCCTTGATGGTTTCTAGCTGTTGTTCAACGGTGGTCGCTAATTGGGTGATTTGTGTGGTTTGGGCGGTAATAACTGCTTGCTGTTGCTTAGTCTGTTCTACCAACTGTTCAATGGTTGCCATCATCATAAACAGGCGTTCATCGTTATTCATGCTCATGGGCTAAATCCTATCTCATTATCGTATTTGGGGGTGGGCTTTGTTTGGCTCTTTTCTAACTGGCGTTGCCGTTCGGCTTCCAGTTGTGCCTGTTTTTCTGCAAGGGCTTTCTCGGCTTTCCATTGCTCATATTTGCTCATAGCGGATTGCTCAAGCGTTTGAATCGCATTGGGCGGTTGGGTGGTCTGCTCACTCACAGGGATATTTTTTTGGGCTTTCCATGCTTCATATTGTGACCGCCAATCTTGTTCGTTCCTTGGTGAATTTTTTGGGTGTTGGGAAATATCTGATTTATCATCAACGCTAGGTGGTCTAATTTCGCTTTGGTGCGATTTTATAGGGGTGGGTGATGTTACCCTAGCTGAAATGTCTTTGTGTGGCTCTATTGGCGTTTTAGAAGCATTTTTGAGCGTTCGCTGAATTACTATCTCGCTGGCTAGGATTTTTTGTTGCATAAGATTGGCGTTATAGGCTTTGATGTCTCGGTTTTTGTTGCCCACGTCTGTGCGTATGCCCTTACGCTCCAATTCGGTGGCTTGCCACCCCATTTTAACCGTGGGTAGGGTGTCTAATCCCCTATCCTTGTGGCTACGGTGGTCGATACGCTCGGCTATACCATGCTCGGCTAGATACTCATTGGTTAAGTCCGCCCATGCCTTACGGATTTCTTTGAGTTCATCTTGATTGGATAGTAGCCCTGCCTTTTTTAACTGAGTATTACTCATCTCCAGCTGTGATTTATCGGTCAGTTTGATGTTGCCGTGGCGATCTTGCTCAAGTTTTCTTGTGGTTAAAAGCAAATGGGCGTGGAAATTACGATTATCGCCTTGCTTATCAGGTGCATGAACTGCCACATCAACCGCTACTTGATACTTTTTGCTTAATTGACTGGCAAACTCATGCGCCAGCATACTGCCTGTGCCTTGGTCGCTCTGCATTAACTCATGAGGGATATTAATCACAATCTCTCTAGCCGTTCGGCTATTGCTTCNCGTGATTATATTTCTTTCGATTCTTTGTCCTATGCGGTGAATCGAGTTTTTGCTAATATTGGTACGTCGCTTTCATTAAACTTCTCTTCATTTAAAGTATAGGTATTTAATTTTGTTCGGTTACTTACTTAATAAAATGCGTTTATTAGTTTATCAGCCGTTGCCGTAAAACCACCGACTTTAGGTGGTGGATATAAGGCAACTCATACACTATAACGCTTGCATAAATTTTGCTAAAATAATTTGCATGAAAACACTCAAGCTACGCATACGAGACAAACATAATGATAAACTCAACCGCCTAAGCGGTTCGGTCAATTTCGTATGGAACTACGTCAATGACTTGAGTTACAAACACCTAAAAAAGACTGGTAAATTCTTTAGTGCTTACGACCTAAACGACTACACCAAAGGTAGCGGTGAGTTACTAGGCTTGCATAGTCAGACTATTCAGGCAATCAATGAAACCCATGCCAAAGCTAGAAAACTATTCAAAAAAGCTAAGTTATCATGGCGAACCAACAACCCAAATTCAAAACGTAAATCATTAGGCTGGCTACCCTTTAAACAATCCGCCATCAAACACATTGCTACCCACCAAACAGGCAAAAAGGGCTTAAAATCCACCTTACAGCTTAGTTTAGCCAAAGGACAAAAGCTGGTCATCGACCTATGGGACAGCTACAACCTTAGCCTATATCAAATTAACACACTAGAAATTGTCCAAGACAGCCGTAACCGTTGGTATGCCTGTATCACTGTCAAAGACTACCCTAAAACACAATGCGGAACGGGTAGCGTAGGCATTGACTTAGGCTTAAAAGACAGTGCCACAGCCTCAAATGGCAATAAATTACAAATCAAACAAACGCTCAACTATGCCAAAGCGTTAGCCACCGCCCAACGTGCCAAAAACAAACGACGTGTTAAAGCGATTCATGCCAAAATCAAACATACACGCCAAGACCTCATACATAAATTCACCACCCAATTAGTCAAGGATAATGCCCTAATCGTAGTGGGTGATGTACAATCAAAGACTATCATCCAACCACGTAAAAAAGATAAAACACCACCAAAGAAACGTATGAAACTGGCTAGATCGGTGTACGATGCTGGTTGGTTTGAACTCAAACGACAACTGACCTACAAATGCGAGAACGCAGGTTGCCGTTTTGAAATCGTGAATGAGAGATACACGACCCAGCGATGTTCGTGTTGCGGTGAAATCACCGCCAATAGTCCGAAAGGTAGAAAATCGCTTGGAATAAGAGAATGGATATGTGCTTCGTGTGGCACATGGCATGATAGAGATATCAATGCCAGTCGGAACATTCTTGCGGTCGGGCTTGACCGTCTGGGAGCAGGAATCCCCTTGCTTTAGCAAGGGGAGGAAGTCAACTAATCAGTTAAGCGCTATTTTATAAGGGTTTGATTGCTCATAAAGAGGTTGTGTTGGATTTGGCATAAGATTTTGAAGTACGTAAGATTTGTAGGGTTAAAGGCATGTGTTTTTGACCTCAAAGGAGCAAAGGAGTAAACAGTGAGAATTGTGATCTGTGACGATGAGCCACTAGCCCGAGAGAGGTTGGCACGTATCGTAAGAGAAGAGGGACATGAGGTAATTGCCCTGGCAGCCACCTGTATGGAGGCCATTGCAAAAGTCAAAGAAACCGCACCCGATGTAATTTTGTTAGACATTCGTATGCCAGAAATGGATGGTATCCGCTGCGCCAAAGAGCTCAATGAACTTAACAATCCACCAGCCATTATTTTTGTGACCGCGTACGACCATTATGCGATTGCTGCATTCAAAGCACACGCGATTGGCTATCTGCTAAAGCCTGCCAACAAAGAAGAGTTGTTACAGGTACTATCAAGAGCGTCATTGCTTAGTAATGCACAGCTCAATGAAATCAGTCGATTAGAAGACCCGTTAGCACAGTCCAATCGTCAGCATATTGCGGCGCGTACCCATCGCGGGGTGGAGCTGATTGCGCTGCAAGATATCTATTACTTTACAGCGGACCAAAAATACGTGCAAATCCGTCATAAAGGCGGCACGGTTTTAATTGATGAAACCCTCAAAGAGCTTGAACAAGAATTTGGCGATGCGTTCTTTCGTATCCATCGCAATGCGTTAATCAATCTTAACTACCTAGAAATGCTTGAAGCGATTGACCAAGGTCAGTACCAAGTTCGTTTCAAAGGTTTGCCTGACCAGCTTGCCGTCAGCCGCCGTCATTTGCCATTACTACGCGATAAAATCCAATCAATGTAGTGTATGTAGTGTCGTCTTTCGTATGTTTGCGTATGCTTTAGCGAGCAGTCAGAGAAATTATCCTGACATTTTGCTATACTGATGGCTAACTCGCTGAATCAATGACAGATACCCATCTGACAAATGCCTAGCTTAGAGAGTTGGGCATTTTTATTGTTTGCTAAAAAAGATACTGCTATGACTACGTTAACCACTTTAAATATCGCCACTCGCCAAAGCCCGCTTGCATTGTGGCAAGCCGAACACATCCAAGCCCGTTTGCAAGCGCTGTACCCAAGCCTGACCGTCAATCTAGTACCTATGGTCACCAAAGGCGACAAAATCCTAGATACCCCGCTAGCCAAAATCGGCGGAAAAGGTCTGTTTGTCAAAGAGCTTGAGCAAGCCTTGTATGAAAAACGTGCCGATATCGCCGTGCATTCACTCAAAGACGTACCTATGGTGCTCCCTGAAGGTCTGACGCTTGGCGCATATTGTGAGCGTGAGCAGCCAACCGATGCCTTTATATCAAATCACTATGCGAGTCTAGATGCGTTGCCAAAAGGGGCTAAACTTGGTACATCAAGTTTACGCCGTCAATGCCAAATTCAGCAATATCGTCCTGACTTAGAGATTATCAGCTTACGCGGCAATGTAGGCACGCGCTTATCCAAGCTAGATGCAGGTGAGTATGATGCCATTATTTTGGCAACCAGTGGCTTGACGCGTTTGGGGCTTACCGATCGTATCCGCCATGAACTTGATACACATATCAGTCTGCCAGCGGTCGGACAAGGTGCGCTTGCCATTGAATGCCGAAGTGATGATGCCGAGGTGCTGGCACTATTAAAACCGCTCAATGACGAGCCAAGCCGTCTATGCGTGATGGCAGAACGCGCCATGAATCGTCATTTGCAGGGTGGTTGCCAAGTACCGATTGCAGGCTTTGCTACCATTCAAGAGGGACAAATTTATTTACAGGGTCGTGTCGGCAGTGTCGATGGTAAAACCTTGTTAAAAGCCGAGCATCATAACGCGTTAGTTGATGACGCACGGGAGTCTGAGCAAATTGCTGAAGCCCTGGGCGTGGTGGTGGCTGAAGCGCTCATCGCACAAGGTGCGGACAAAATTTTGGCACAGATTTATCAAGACCACTGATATTGAACAATTCCCATAGCCATGCAATTTATCAATACCCGACCTGATCAGCGAGCCAAGACGCTAAGCCTATTTTTGCACCAGCATGGTGTTACAGTGATTGAGCTGCCGCTGTTGGCATTGGTAGAAAAGCCGTTGACAGTGGCAGAGCAGGCAGTTTTACAATCGATTGACCGTTATCAAATGGTGGTGCTAGTCAGCGAAGCGGCAGTAAAGTATGGCTTAGCGAGGCTTACCACCTTGGTCAGGCTAACTGAATTGTCCAAAAAGATTACCTGGGTTGCGGTGGGTGACAAAACCGCAAATTACTTTAACCAGACTTGGCAGCAGCTCACAGAGTTGCCGCCACCTACCGTTATCTTTCCCAGTGAAAAACGCACGCAAAACAATGAAGGGCTATTAAATTTGCCGGCAATCCAAGCGCTTGGTAAAGGTGATTATTTGCAGATATGGCGCGGCATCGGCGGGCGAGAATTATTGGCAGATACGTTGGCGGCAAAAGGTGTGCAAGTGCATTTATTAAACTTGTACCAACGGGTTTTACCAAGCGCAACCACCCAAGCATTCGCGGTTTGGCAACAAACGCAGAGCCACAACCAACCCATCGTTGTACTCATCTCAAGTTTGACCGCCTGGCAAAACTGGCAACAACTAACAGCAGGCACTGAAATGGCTGCCAGCTGTTATTATTTGGTATTGCAGTCGCGTATTGCAGAGCAAATGTTATTACGGCAGGCCAATCTTAACATAACCATCATCCCTGACTTACTGCCCGCGACAATTTTACACGCATTAACCACTCACCAATAGCTGCATGGCTTTCGGTTTTGCTAAGCTGTTTTGCGCTGAATCATCTACCCATGACAGCGTTTGCAGCGCTTGTTGCAGTGTTTGCGTCAGCCGCATACCCTGCTCTATCGTCAGCGTCATGGCGAGCGGGGTCAAAAACCAATGAAAATGGGTGAGGCTATGTTTGACAGTATCATTACTATCTAAGTTAACCTGCTCGATATTTAGCAGCTGCTCGGCTTGTAAGAATGCAAAGATAATCTGCTCAGCGATGTTGTATTCAGCTTCAAATGTCACCTCTTGCTGCCAGGTTGCCAGTAGTGGCGCGCCTGTGCTTTTTTCGCCCGATTGTTTTTTGACAAATGCCAATGGTAAACACCACAGTCCACCCCAAATCCCATGGTCAGGACGTTGTAGCCACAAGGTTTTGTCATCGCAAACCAGCTTTAACGCTAGCGAAAACTTAGACGGATTGGGCGATTTTTTACTTTTTACCGGATAAAAACTTTGCTTACCTTGGGCATTTGCCACGCAGTCGGCTTGCACGGGACACAGTAGGCAGGCAGGTTTGGCTTTGGTGCACAGCGTCGCCCCCATATCCATCATCGCTTGGGCGTAGTGCCCGCTATCACGGGTCGGTGTTAGGCGCTCGGCGAGTTGCCAAAGCGCTTTGGTTGTGGCAGTTTTGGTGATATCACCGTCAATACCAGCCCAACGGGTCAGCACACGTTTGACATTACCATCGCAAATCACTCCTCTGTCACCGCCATATTGGTCAGCTCTGACACCCATCGCCACAATCGCGCCTGCCGTAGATTGCCCCACGCCTGAAATCTGCTCCCAGTGGGCAACCGTTTGCGGAAATTTGCCAGTTTGCTCGATGATATCCACCAGCTGCTTGGCACCTTTATGCAGGTTGCGCGCACGCGCATAGTAACCCAGTCCTGCCCAGTGCTCAGCGACTTGCTCCCAAGATGCGTTTGCCAAATCCTGCACGGTGGGAAAACTTGCCATAAAGCGCTCAAAATAAGGAATCACCGTCGCCACTTGGGTCTGCTGTAGCATGATTTCAGATAACCACACAGGATAGGGGTCTGGCGTGTCAAGCTGATGCTGCTGCCACGGCAAATCATGACGCCCGCTATGGTCAAACCAAGTCAAAATACGCGGTGCAAAACTATCAAGCTGCGCTTTGGTATGCGCTTCGGTATGCGCTTGGGTATAATTGTGGCTTAAGTGCTGATTGGGACTTGGCATCGTTGAGTGGCTGGTATTCGGATGTGCGTTCAAAATTCACCATCGGGTTACTATCGTGATAGCTATATAAGACTTTATAGTTAGGATTCAATAGTGACTGACAACAGACTTAACAAAGCTGCACTCAAACTGGGACATAGACATAAAAAAAGCAATATCGTCACAGATATTGCTTTTGGGACTAACGATGCAACTGTATGTTATACAAGATTGTCCCGCATAAACGCAATCATTTTATCCCAGCTGGCTTTTGCGGCATCTGCATCATAGCCCAAGTCCACGCCATTTTCTTCGGCGCGTTTGTCAGCATTAGGATTGGTAAAGCCGTGTTTGGCACCTTCGTACACATCGACTGTGTACTCTACATCGGCGTTGTCCAACTCTTTTTTTAGCCCTTCAATGGCATCCATTGACACCATGCTATCGGCTTCACCATGTGCCACCAACACTTTGGCGGTGAATTTGCCTTTTTGTGCCGGTTGTTTTGGGTCAGGGTTGCCGTGGAAAGTCGCCACTGCTTTGAGTGGGAAGCCTTCACGCGCCATGTCTAAGACGATTTTACCGCCAAAGCAAAAACCAATCGCGCCCAGACGGTTTTTGTCAACCGCTTCAAGGTCGGTAAAGTCATCCATAATGAGTTTACAGCGCGCCATCAACATGTCTTGGTCAGCGAGCATTTGGCTCATCCATTCATTGGCTTGGGCGGCATCTGTGGTCAGTTTACCTTCGCCATACACATCCATGGCGACGGCAGCAAAACCCGCTTCGGCTAAACGCTCAGTGACTTTTTGTGGGTGCGCAGTGACGCCCCACCATTCAGGTGCCACCAAAATCGCTGGGGCAGGGTTATCGTGGCTCGCTGATTCTGGTAGACAGACATAGCTTTTGAGCTCCACGCCATCGGTGGTGGTAGATTCGAGTTGTAAAATTTGAATTGGCATCATAAATCCTTATGTTATGGTAAATGATATGATTGGTTGCTATTGTTATAAAACACTGGTGTTATAAAAACGCTGGATTCATACGCTACTTTATACGCTACTCAGAGCGTGGCAAGTCAGTGCAACGGTTAATACAGGCACTACTGTATACTGAAGTCATCGTATTTTCCGTTATAATACTGTCACTGTTTTATACGAGCCGAAAGTTGGAAACATAATGAGCCAATCTGTTACCTTACGCCCGCAATTTTGGGAGCGATTTTCGTTAGAACAATTGACCCAAGCTGAATGGGAAGCCTTATGCGATGGCTGTGGGGCGTGTTGTTTGATTAAATTTAAAGACGATGACACCGATGAAGTTGAATACAGTGATGTCGCCTGTCGACTGCTTGATTGTGCCACAGGGGCTTGTCAACATTACCCAACAAGGCGTGACTATGTGCCCGACTGCATCAGCCTAACCATCGATAACATAGGCGAGATGTACTGGCTACCGGCAAGCTGCGCCTACAAGCGCTTGTACTACGGGCAACCACTGCCAAGCTGGCATGTATTGCTCACTCAGGATGCCGCCATGACACAAGCCATGATGCGCCAAAAAAATATCAGCGTGGCGGGACGCTGTCAGTCCGAAACAGAAGTCTCTGAGCTTGAGCAAGAAGAAAGGGTGATTCATTGGATTCGCCAATAGCGCTTGTTTATTCAAGGCTTTACTAGCACCGAGCAAGCTGGCGGGTGAGTAAAATCAGCCAAAAAATACAATAAAATTAAGAAAAATACCATTGCAATCATCATGGGGTTAAGGTAAGGTAAAAAAATCTTTCGCCATATGAGGGTCTCGTCGGCTATGTCAGACGACAATTCGAGTTCACACCTGTCAAACAAACAGCAAGGCAGTAGCTGGTCACGCGGTCTGAAACGCTGGCTATCCACCGCCCCTGAAACCCGTGATGAACTAGTCAAATTGGTACATGATTCGCGTCGATTTTTGGCGCCCGACACCGTCGATATGTTAGAGGGTGTCTTAGATTTACCCGCTATTCAAGTGCGAGAAATCATGACCCCTGTCAGCCACGTTGCAGGCATCACCCAGCACCAAAACTTGCAAGACATCATGTTGCTCTATATGGAAACCGCCCATTCGCGTTATCCTGTATTTACCGATGACAACAAAGACACGGTAATGGGTATCTTACTTGCCAAAGATTTGATTCCGTTTTTGGTCGCCAAGGCGCAAGGTCAAAATATTGACCATTTTAATCTTGAAGCGATTGTACGCCAGCCAATTTATATCAGTGAAACTGCGCGTTCTGACAACCTGCTGCGTCTGTTTCAAAAAAACCAAATTCATATGGCAATCGTCATCGATGAGTTTGGGGTGACAGCAGGCGTGGTGACGATGGAAGACTTACTCGAAGAAATTGTCGGTGATATCATCGATGAGCATGACGACATCGAAGAAGATACCGATATTAATCATATAGTGCCTGTGCCCAACCAGCCTGACACATGGATTGTGCAATCTATCACCTCAGTCTCAGACTGTAATGAACAGCTAGGTACCCACTTTGATAGTGAGGATGTCGCTAGTATGGGTGGGCTGGTCATGCAAGAGCTTGGCGAAGTCAATGAGGTGTTGGGTCAAACGGTCTTTATTGACGATTGTCGTTTGACAGTATTGTCAGCAGATGGTCGATTTATCCAAGAAATTGAACTGGTTAAAGGGTATAATCAGCTCGACGATTAGTCCAATTACTTATGTTTGCAAAACAGTTTAACCCTGAAGGCAATACTCGCCAATGCGTCTTACTACCCAGTCCCTAAAAAAGCAACTTTCTGTACAATCTCATCACGATAGTGCCACATCTGCAAATACCAAACAGCCCCTGTTACCCAAACTGGTGCTGGCTTGGCTTGCGGGTGCGGCATTTGTCTTCGCCTTAGCGCCTTACGATTTTTGGATAGTGGCACTGTTGTCGCCACTGGTGCTGTATTGGCTATTATTGCCCACAATGTCAAATTGGCGGGCGTTTTGGCTTGGTGAAATGTATGGCATGGGATTGTGGAGCGTGGGCGCGTTTTGGTTGTTTACCTCGATTCATACCTATGGTGATACCCCTACCTTGTTAGCCTTGCTGATGATTGGTTTTGTTGGCTTGGGGATGGGATTGTTTCATGGCGCCTTGGCGGTCATTTTTAACCGCTTTGTGGCAAAACAGCCGCTAAGCTTTGCATCATTATGGGTGGTACAAGAGTGGTTAAAGACCTGGCTATTTACAGGTTTTCCTTGGCTATTTGTGGGCTATGCTTATACAGCGCAACCTTGGCTGACGAGCCTTGCGCCAATTTTTGGGGTGTTGGCGCTGAGCTTTGTATCGGTGTTCGTCTCAGCCAGTCTGGTGGAAGCGGCGCGAAAAAAATACCGTTTTTTAATCCCCTCGTCTGTGATGTTACTGGCAAGCGTGGCACTGTGGCTTATTGCCCCGCAATGGACGACCCCCAAAGGCACGCCGAATCTGAAAGTTTCATTAGTACAAGGCAATATTCCGCAGGACTTAAAATGGTTGCAAGAATACCAAATCCAAACGCTGGGTATCTATGCAGGTTTAAGTAAAACAGAGTGGGGGCAGGACATTATCTTATGGCCAGAGTCGTCAATTCCGATGTTTCAAACCGACGCCATGCCCTTTATCAGCCAAATTGCTGCCCAAGCCCGCGAAAGCAATACCGCATGGCTCACCGGTATTCCGTATGTCGATGTCAATGAATACGACCCAAAAGTTGATAAGTACGAGCCATTTTACAACAGTGTGATTG
The DNA here is from genome assembly GCA_902506225.1 of Enhydrobacter sp. 8BJ. Lineage (GTDB taxonomy): Bacteria > Pseudomonadota > Gammaproteobacteria > Pseudomonadales > Moraxellaceae > Faucicola. The sequence goes on from LR733345.1 coordinate 367,233, forward strand.
CTTTGGGCGCCGATGCCAAAGGCTTATACAAGAAGCAAAATTTGGTACCCGTGGGCGAATATATTCCGTTTGAAGGTATGTTAGATTGGGCATTACCAAACTTGATGGGCGGCACCATGAGTTTTCGCAGTGGGTCTGCGCACCAAGCGCCCTTGCAAGTCAAAAACCACCCAGTCGGCGTGGCAATTTGTTATGAAGTTGCCTATCCTGATACCACCCGCCGCAATGCCAAAAATACCGACTTTTTATTGACCGTATCCAATGATGCTTGGTTTGGCACATCGGCAGGTCCATTGCAGCATCTACAAATGGTGCAAATGCGCTCGATTGAAACCGGTCGCTGGTTTATGCGCGCGACCAATACGGGCGTGACCGCAATCATCAATGATAAAGGCAATATTGTTGGCAAAGCGCCAGCCTTTGAGCGCACGGTGTTACGGGGTGAGATCCAATCGCGCGTTGGTAATACGCCATTTATGCGCTGGGGTAGTTATCCTATCTTGGCACTGGCAGCGCTATTGCTACTGATTAGTTGGCTGATTCGTAAAACACGTTAAAAACCTTAGATGCAGTAAGGTTTTGTCACCAATTGCAAAAATTTAGTATATAATGGTTACAAAGTTCCGTATAATAGTTAAAAATTAGACTTGAATTCATTTAGATTCAACAACTCTTGACCCAATGATTTACAGTGAGGTTTACGATGGCTCATCATGAAGTCGTGGAAAACAATGTCAAAAAAGAACTGAGTTACTCTTTAATTGGCGTTTTAGCGTTTCTAGGCGTGGTTTTATTAATCCTTATTTCAGCAATTGTTCGCCCCGCTGGTAACCACGTTGACGTTGCAAAACTCAATGCTGAAGTGGAAGCCAAAGCCGCCGCATCTGCTGCTGCCGCTGCCAAACCAGCGGGTTCGACGCCTGCGGCAACCTCACCTGCGGCGGGTGAAATCACCACCGCCACTGCCAATGCAGACACCGCAACAGGTCCAAATACCACGGTTGCCAGCCCAGACAATGCCTCTATGACGCCATCTTCTGCACCAACGGCTACTGCAAAAACATCGACCATTGAAGCGCGCAATGCCTCAACGGCTGAAGCCAAAGCAGAGATTAAAGCCAAAACAGGTGAAACCCCAAATATCGCACCACCTGTTGCCTCAGCGGTCAAATCTCAAGAACAATCAAAATAATACATTGGCTGCATAAAAAAACCACGTTAGATAACGTGGTTTTTTTGTGCGCTAAGTCGTCACTGTCAAGTTTAAGCTTTTTGGTAAGTGACAAACTGATAACTCAACCCACTTTGCTCATCCGTGAATTTTTCACTTTCTGATGTTTTGACAAAATCACTGGTAATCTCTGGATAAAATGCCGTTGCGTTGTCAATCACGGTATCGACCTGAGTGATTTCTAAGCGATCACTAAACAGTAGGGCTTGTTGGAAAACTTTTTCACCACCAATCACCCAAATCGTTTGCAAACCTTTACCATGCGCGAGCGATGAGGCTTGGGTCAGTGCGTCATCTAGGTTGTGCATCACAATGACGGCATCATCATCCACTTGGTAATCCAAATTGGTGGTAATCACAAAATTGGTACGGTTGGGCAAGGGTTTTGCACCCATGGATTCAAAGGTCTTGCGACCCATAATCACGATACCGCCATTGGTATGTTTTTTAAAATGTTTCAAGTCCTCAGAGATGTGCCAAGGTAATTGATTGTCTTTGCCAATGGCGCGATTTTGGCTCATCGCCACGATTTGGGCGACTTCCACATTAGAATAACTCATGATTTATCCTTATTGCTGTGAGTTTTGGCATTGGGCTGCAAGCTTATACAGAGACTTCAGCCTTAATTGTGGCATGGCTTTGATAGTTTTCAATTTTTATATCGTTAAAATCAAAGGCAAAAATGTCAGTAATGTCAGGGTTGAGCCAAAGTTTGGGTAGGGCAAACGGCTCGCGGCTAAGCTGCTCATGCACTTGCTGTAGATGATTGTTATAGATATGACAATCGCCGCCCGTCCACACAAACTCACCGACACAAAGACCCGTCACATGGGCTATCATATGGGTAAGCAAGGCATAGCTGGCAATGTTAAACGGTACACCCAAAAACATTATAACCCCTAATTTATGCACAAGACGCCTAATAATATAGCCTTAACAGTTATAATAGCATTGTGCACTTTTAATTCTGCACAATATGGATTATACATACAAGGTTATTATACCTGATTTTAAAATATCACTGCTAATAGAAGGTCTTGTTTATTTCTTTTAGTTGTACTAAGGCATATAAAACGTGATTGCTCCAACATTAAAACTCACCCTAAAGCTCGATCAATCAACGCATCGGTAAGTTGAACCTGCGTCTCTTGAGACTGCTTTAGCTTCTGTTTTAGCTGATCGCAAATAGCCATTAATTCATCGACTTTGGATACAATACGATGTTGTTCAGCTAATGGTGGAACTGGTAAAACCCAGTGTGAAATCACGCCCATTCCGATGTTAGCTTGGTTAGCAGAACCAGTTGATTGATTAAATATAGGTTTTTTTAGCTGAGGTTCTTTTAAAGCAATGTTTAAAAAATCAACATTCATTAGTATCGGTCGCAATCTACATAAACGCTGGTTAAGATAGAGTTGTTGATCCAACAAATGGGTATCTAAGACTACTAAAGAATATAAGTAATCTTCTTTCCCATTAGTACCTGTCATTGTCAATAATATATCGCCAGTATTTATTCGATAGTCTTGGGTACTTTCGGCTAAGCCTTCTGGAATATAAACACTATTTTTATCTAATCTCAAATTATCAGGACGAATATTTCCCATTCTAATAACTTGGTAAGTTCCAACATCTAAAAACTCTTTGCTTTTGTATGCAAAGCCTCCTTTGAGATGAGCAATATCATTAACTCGACCCCATACCCAACCTGTCTGTAACTCAAATGGTTTTTCATCATCTGTGATAGCAGGTAAAGGCTTTTCTTTTTTTATAACTTTATCTTTAATCAACCGCTCTTTTTCTTCAGCAATCTTTTCTAACAATACCGAAGCAGTTTCATCTTCTGGATTTTGTGGAACTAACTTACCCATTACCGCCAGTTGCAATACAGTTTTCTTTAGGGCTTCGATGCTTTGCTCAGTCGTAAATAGGCTATCAAAATGCTCAGCAATTCTTGCCCAGTTTTGTGCCAGTTCATCCGCGTCAGCACTATCTGTCAACGTGGATAATAGTACCTTTACAAGTGTCGCATGAGCTTCGATACTGACTTCGGTTTGCTGCTCTAGTTGATCACATAGCAGCATCAGCTCATCGACCTTGGCGACAATGCGTTTTTGCTCTTCTAAGGGAGGAATAGGTAAAATTAACTCTTCCATACGACCTTTGGTCATATGAATCATAGCTATACCGTTACCTGAAGCTTTAATTTTCTTGGTTATAGAAAGTAGATAGTTGTACAGATACGCCTTGGACAGGGCGGTATCATCGTACAAATCTAGCTTCCATATGTGGTAATGATATATTACTTTGTCACCTTCCCATATAAAAGGACCAAAAGATGCTGACCAAGCATAGATAAGGTCACCGTTATTAATATATTTATCTGGTTCAAGTTCTAAATCTGAGTAATACCACTCTTTGGAGGTAAAAAGATTGCCTACACGAAGTAAAGGAGTTCCCTCTTGAAGCATCTCATGTTTTTTATAAGCTCTACCATTTAGTACATTCATAGCATTACCTAGTCGGATAACTTTCCAACCGACTGGTAAATCAGAAATTACTTCTTCATCTGTGATTTTAGGTAAAGATCTAACTTTCACATCACCGTTTTTAATTAACTCAGATTTTTTATCATTAATTTTTTTCAATATTATTGATACTGGTTCATCATTAGTATCTTGCGGTACCAGCTTGCCACGTACTGCTAACTCCAAGATCAGCTCACGTAATTTAGTAATACCATACAGCTCATACCTTTTGCTGCTGCCACGCCCACTGCTAGATTTAGCCAATATAGCGCTGGTCCAGATATCGATATGTTCAGTGATCAGCTGCTCTGGCTTGCTTATATCGTTACTCATCTCTAAGCTCGTCTTTACATTCATAGTTACTTACCTTTTATCATGTGATCAGACAGCGCAGTGCCTAGCACATCTTTTAGTTGGCTGCGTAACGTATCGATGCTCTGTTGTTGCTTTGCATAGTCAGCCAGTAGCTTATTAGGATCATAATCAATGACTTCACCTTGGTAGGGGTTTGAGATATCGAGGTTATAGTTACGCTCGATGACCTCTTCAATACTGACCTTCCAAGCATGATTATTTTCAACACGACTGGAAAAGCCGTCAGCCTCATCACCCCACCAGTCAATCTCGGTCTGAAACTCTTCAAACTTCATCGGTTTGGTTTTGCTGTAGTTTTTGACGCCTTCAGGATACGGATGCTCATAAAACCAAATATCTTTGGTTGGCTGACCTTTGGTAAAAAAGAGAATATTGGTCTTAATACCTGTATAGGGATTAAACACACCGTTTGGCAAGCGCACGATGGTATGCAGATTACATTCTTCGGTCAGCATTTTCTTTAGCTTGGTTTTTACCCCTTCACCAAACAAGGTGCCATCAGGCAAGACGACGGCGGCGCGACCTTTTTCTGCTAAGACCTCGATAATTAATTGTAAAAACAAATCTGCTGTTTCGCGTGTTTGGAACTCAGCAGGGAAGTTTTTCTCTATACCATGCTCTTCAGTGCCGCCGAAAGGTGGGTTGGTTACAATGACATCAATATCACTGTCCCAGCTCGATAGCGGCTTATTTAGTGTGTTATCGTGGCGTATCTGTACGGGTACTTCGATACCATGCAACATCATATTGGTTGTACAGAGCAAATGCGGTAGTTGTTTCTTTTCAAACCCAAAAATCTGCTGCTGTAGCGCTTGATGATCTTCGGCAGTTTCGACATAGTTGTTTTTGACATGATCAAACGAGCAGGCCAAAAATCCACCTGTACCACAGGCTGGATCCATAATGCGCTCGCCCAGCTTTGGATCGACACGGTCAACGATAAAGCGTGTCACTGCACGCGGCGTATAAAATTCACCTGCATTACCCGCACTCTGTAAATCACGCAGCAGTTGCTCATAGATATCACCAAACAGATGACGCTCATCTGAACGGTTAAAGTCCACTTCGTTAAGCTTATTGATTACTTGGCGTAGTAGCGTGCCGTTTTTCATGTAGTTGTAGGCATCGCTCAAACCTTGACGTACCACAAAACCACGCGGATTGGTGTCTACTGGCGCTGTTATATTTTTTAAATCATTAAAAATTTGATCATTTACAAATTCTAGTAGCTCCTCACCAGTGATACCTTCAGGATCAGCCGCCCAGTTACGCCAGAGATACTTCTCAGGAATGGGCGTTTTATAGTTTTCTTGTTCGAACTCAAGCGCTTCTTCTTGGGCATCAAATATCTTGAGAAATAATAACCATGACAATTGGCTTAGACGTTGGGCATCACCATCGACACCAGCATCTTGACGCATGATATCTTGAATAGACTTGATAACTGAACTGATTGACATGTGGTTTCTCTTTTTAATAAACGATAGGAATAAAACAAGCCTCAATAAGAGGCTTAGATATGTAGATCGTAGCTAATTCTTTCTAGTTGCTTAAGCTTGCTTAGGCGGTGGTGTCCAATATATTTCATCTTCGAGATCACTAATGGCTTGCTGATAGTCTTTTTTGCTACCAAAGCCTTCTTTGACAATTTCCATCGGACTACCTAACTGATCAAGTGGTTTTACTTTGAGCACGTTCAAGCTTTCGATTTCTTCTACACCTGCATCAGCATATTTATCGAGCAAAGCGTTAAGTACTTTTTGAGCAGTTTCTGAATACTTGGTAAAGTAATTGCGCTTTTTGACTTCATTCGCACGTTCACGACGTGTCAAAGGTGGCTGGTCGTAGACCACATGGCAAATCAGGTCGAAAGGATCCATATCCGAGCCGACCTCTTCTTGCAATGCTTCCCAAATAATACCAGCGTTTGCCAGCTCATCAATAATGGTTTGTTTACGCTCAGTAGCGTTCCAACGCTTTATAAACTCATCCAAACTAGCAAACTGCTTGCTGAAGGTTTTGCGAGTATAGTCCTGAAAGGATTCGGTGACCAGTTTACCATCAGTATCATAGTACTGGATACGCTGTGCCATTACTTGTACGGTTACGCCTTTCACATGGTATTTTTTAGCAGGCTCACTAACACCTATGTCATCACCCATACCAGCCCCTAAATCAAAGCCCCTATCATCAATCTGGGTTGTATAGGCCAAATCAGTACCATTAACAATATCTAACTCTGCGTCTGACTCTCCATCTACCACTTCGTCCAGCTCAACGCTTCCTTCATTAATCTGTGATGGCGTCACAGTCATGATACGTTCAGGAATACCATCGAAGCTCTCATCTGCAAATAGCTCAGTCGCTTTTTTGAAGTCGAGAATCGTAAACCATAGCTTGCCATATTTATCATTTATACGAGTACCACGGCCAATAACCTGCTTAAACTTGGTCATCGATTTGATGTTTTGATCTAGTACGATTAGCTTACAAGTTTGAGCATCAACACCAGTCGTCATCAGCTCCGACGTCGTCGCTATCACTGGATAAGCTTTCTTTGGATTGATGAAATTATCGAGCTGCGCTTTGCCTAACTCATCATCACCCGTGATTTTCATGACATACTTTTCGTTCTTTTTGACTTGCTCGGGATTGCAGTTAATCAGAGCACGGCGCATGCGCTCTGCATGATCAATATCATTACAGAACACAATGGTTTTGGCCATTGGGTCAGTACGCTCAAGGTAGCTTGTGATGGTCTGAGCCACCAATTCAGTACGCTCATCAATCACCAGACTACGATCAAAGTCTTTTTGATTATAGATACGATCTTCAATCAACTCACCATGCTTATCTGTCTGTCCTTTGGTTGGACGCCAGCCTTGCATATCGACATCGATATCAATTCGAACCACTTTATAAGGTGCTAAAAATCCATCTTCAATACCCTGTTTTAGGGTATAGGTATAGACAGGGTTCCCGAAATAATACGAATTAGAGACCTCGTCAGTCTCTTTAGGTGTCGCCGTTAAGCCTACTTGTGTGGCGCTATTAAAGTATTCCAGTATCTCACGCCAAGCACTGTCTTCAGCGGCACTACCTCTATGGCACTCGTCAATGACGATTAGGTCAAAGAAGTCTGGCGCAACCTGTTTAAAGGCTTTCTGATGCTCTTCTGGGCCTGTTAACGCTTGATATAAACCAAGATGAATCTCAAAGGCTGGATCAACCGTACGACCTTCTATTTTGGTCATCGCAGTGCCAAAAGGCTGAAAGTCATTCACCCGAGTTTGATCGACCAAAATATTGCGGTCAGCTAAAAATAAGATACGCTTTTTCTCTCTGGCTTTCCACAGTCGCCAAATGATTTGAAAGGCAGTGTAGGTTTTACCTGTACCACACTAAGTATTACAAGAAATACTATGGACATATATAACTTATTAATTTTACTATATATATTCTAATTTATTTATGTCTATACTATTTGCGTAGAATATGGACTATTCTAGGACTTGGTCCATGTTTTTCGAATGTTTGATTTCATTATTTTAACTATATTTTTTTCAAATTCATTTCACTTTAGTCGACCCCATTTTTTGAGTATATCCTTAATTATGAAACGATTTTAAACTTTTCTTCAGTCTTATTGACAAGCACGAACATTAATCTATAATGAAAGGGCGGTAAGAAGTTTCGTCTCAGAAACTGTCTTAGCGGACACTTATGTCAAACTTTGGAGCATTCTCACAATTAATCGCTCTAGTACTATAGCGATTAATTGTTCCATGCACCCTTGCTGAATTAGATAGACACTTAGTATATTTATGAAAGTTAGTGTTAGCATAGTGCAATTCCTTGTACATGTTTTGATTGCACCACGAGGAGGGAAAGCTATCTGCTATAGAGAATTTTCCTGTAGACTTTGGAGAGGCACTTTTCTAGATAAAGTAAAGGATAGCAGTCGTCCAACTCTCCTAAGTTGGCATGGTAGTATATTAATCATGAATGAGATTTTTTTTAAAGTAAGAAATAAAAAGCGTCATTATCTACATTTTGATGATAAATATTCTGCTAGTTTTTTATTTAATTACATTTGTAATCCCAATAATATCAATCAACACTCTTTTTATCCCTTTATTCATTATCAGATTGGGGAAAAAAAGTATCGTCAAGCAAGTAGATTATTAAGAAATTTTCAATTTTTACCATCTACTTCAAGTTGTTCATCGGTTTACCTCTCATTTAACCACTTTACTAGACAAGGCAAAAATGTTTTACATTATAAAGATAAAATACGAGATATAAATTTTCCTAGCCACCTTGATGGCAATATCTATGCCTACTATTCTCATCTGCTTACTGCTCCCTATGAACAATTTCTCCTACAATATGAACTACAAGGGTATGTGCTAGCTTTTCGTAAAGTCTATAAAGTCTCTGAAAACATAAAAACATCCCAATGTAATATTCATTTTTGTGAAACTGTATTTGATGAAATTCGTGAACGAAAGACTTGTGTTGTGCTATGTTTTGATATCAAAAAATTCTTTGATAATTTAAATCATGAGATTTTGAAAGAAAACTGGTGCAAGTTGTTAGAAGTCCAACGCTTACCGCTTGACCATTTTAAAGTGTATAAATCACTTACCCAGTATGCAAGTGTTGATAAAATATCCCTTTATAAGGTTTTAGCTATTTCATTGCATAATAGACGACCTAAGAAAAACGGTAAGCCATTAACTCGTCTATGTGAAAGTAATGAATTCCGAGAAAAAGTAAAAAAAAATAATCTGATTAATGTCAATAAAACGGGTGTAGGTATTCCCCAAGGTTCGCCACTTAGTGGAATGTTGTCAAATATTTATATGATGGATTTTGATAGAGCAGTTCATCAATTTATGCGAGAAATCAATGGGAACTACTATCGGTATTGCGATGATATATTATGTATCGGTACTATCGAAACTGAAATTGAGATTAGAAGTTTTATCAAAAAACAAATTGCCTTGTTGAAACTTGATATTCATCCAAAGAAGACTCAAAGAGTTAATTTTATAAATGGTAGAGTAGCTATAGATGAGGGTAATATTTCGTTCAATAATCCTGGCAAACTTCAGTATTTGGGGTTGACGTTTGATGGTTCAAAAGTCGCTTTACGAGAAATGGGAATATCAAAGTATCATTATAAAATGCGAAAGGCGATACGAATGCGAGCCAAGCACTTTAAAAATTTACAAGCAGATAAAAAGCTTTCCGCTAATACAATGTATATGCGTAAGCTTCATACTCGTTACACCTATATCGGTAAACGTAATTATTTAAGTTACGTCTTCAGAGTGGCTAAAATTCATAAGTCAAAAAATGTAAAGCGTCAAATGAGCGGACATCTTAATGTATTTAATAATTATTTATCGAAAAAATTAAACTAATCTTTTTGATAAACTAAAATAGCTTTACTAGGGCGTGTCCCTAATTTGAATAAGCCCAAAAGAGCCCTATTTTAACCCTATATTCCAGTAAAATATAGGCAAACACAAACAATGGCGAGAACCGCAATAACTGACAACATATGGGAACAATTACAAACAACCATGAAAGCGCACGGCTGTCATCAATGGAAGAACGACCGTACCGTGATGGAAGCCATACTATGGAAGCTAAGAACAGGTGCACCATGGCGAGACATACCTATTGAGCTAGGGTCATGGAAAACCGCTTATAACCGCTTTAACCGATGGTCTAAAAAAGGCTTGTGGCAGAATTTTTTTTTGATCTACGAAAAGAAATTGACAAAGAATGGGTATTCATCGACGGAAGTTATGTACGGTGTCATCAACATGCAACTGGAGCTCGGCGTGGTTTCGATAGAGCAATTGGACAAAGCCGTGGCGGAAACACGACAAAAATACACCTATGTGTGGACTCGCATGGAAATCCGCTCGATTTTAAAGTCACTGGGGGTAACGTGCACGACAGTCAAGTTGCAAACGACTTGATAGAAGTCATACAAGAAGCCCAGTATTTTATCGCTGACAAAGGGTATGACTCGCAAGAAATCAGAGATAAAGCTATAGAACACGGTATGAAAGCTATTATACCAAAGCGTAAAAATGCCAAGCAACCTAACCCTGATTTTGATAGCTACCTTTATAAATTATGCCACTTAGTCGAGAATGCATTTGCACGATTAAAGCAGTTTCGTAGTATTGCTACTCGCTATGAGAAATTAGCTCGTAATTTTAAATCGATGCTTTACTTGGCTTGCTCTATTATTCATGCTAAGTTAAATTGAGGACACGCCCTAGCAACTAGTATTAATTTTAAAATATAAAAACAATAAAATCATACCTTAAGTATCGCTCCTAACCGCATTTTTTAAAATGCGGTTTTTTTGTATGTCAATTTCTTATAAAACTAATGCCTAACCCTATTAATAAAATAGTAAGGATAGCTATGAATAGCATCCTGATCTGAACCAGTTGTATCTTTTCTGAAATCTTTATAGCATCTTTAGTATTCTTAAATTTTTTAAGTTTGGTCGTTTGTTTTTTCTGGCGCATATTTTTATCCCTTTATAATTTTACTTCATATCTTATGGGATATGAGCTATTCCATTTTTAGTTTAGGCTAAACCTAAATTTATGCCCCTTTATTAGAGGCTATAACAAAGTATAAGGATGTTAATTGAGCCTTTCTTAGGTAGTTTTAGTATATGGCTTTCGGTGAAATTGGACAACCATCTAGAACAACTATGATACTGTACTAGGTATACATCAGAGGACATCATTGAACAAAGAGAGGCTATGTGAACATATCAGTATCAGAAGCATCAAAAAGATGGGGTGTATCAAGGACCACAATCTACAAAAAGATAGATGATGGCGAGCTTTCAAGAAATTCAGACAAGAAAATCGATACTACTGAAATGTTACGGGAGTTTGGGAATCCACCAAGCACTGAACGTACTGAACAAAATGAAAATAATGTCCAATGGACGTCAGTGAACAGTGAAGCTGAACAGGAAAACGTTCAGCTAAAACATCAACTGGAGATGGAAAAACTAAAAAATGTCTACCTGCTGCAGCAGGTGGATCATCACAAGCAGTTGGTTGAAAATTATCAAAAGCAAATTGACCAGTTAAGTAAGAGCTTGGACAAAGCGAATGCTAGTATTCAGGACTTTGCACAAACTAAGCTATTAGAGATGAAAGGTAGCTTATCAGGATCGAGCATCTCTCAAGACGAAAACAACTCCAAGGACAATCAGGGAGACAGTGAAATAGTAAGTTCTGAGTCAAATTCAAAACCTGCTACTAATCAAGAAGCTATCAACACTAAGGGCAAGAAAAGATGGTGGAGCTTGTCTTTGTAAATGCTCTCATGGATAGTTAGGTTTTAACGAGCAAAACCTTTACTTGTTAAAGAGTAGCTAAGTATCACAGTTGTCATGAGCATTTATTAGGAGTAGTATATAGACTATAATCTATATTATGGTTTTATATGTGGACTGTCATCACAACCGATCTATTCAATGATTGGCTTTATCAGCAAGATCAATCGACACAAGAGAAGGTGCTTGCCGCTTTAGTGGTTTTACAGCAGCAAGGCCCAAGCCTAGGGCGCCCTTTAGTGGACACTGTATATGACTCAAAATTTACCAACATGAAAGAGCTTCGGGTCCAGCATCGAGGTAAACCACTGAGAGCCTTTTTCGCATTTGATCCGAAAAGGCAAGCGATTGTACTTTGTATCGGTGATAAGGGTAATAACAAGCGCTTTTATAAAGAAATGCTAGCCACAGCCGATCAGCAGTATGAGTGTCACCTTAAAACCTTGGGGGATTTATAACATGACTAAGACATTACAAGAGCTATTAGCAGAGCGCTCTTTAGACAGCCAGGCGCGTATTCAGCAACTGGCCGAGCAGCTATTTTTGGAAAACCAACTCTACCGCATCCGAGAGGAGCTTGAAATCTCTCAAAAAGAACTTGCTCAAACTTTGGGTATTAAGCAGCCTTCACTATCTGCTATAGAAAACCGTGGCAATGACCTTAAAATCTCAACCATGAAAAAATATGTTGAAGCCATGGGTGGTAAGCTTCGTATTGATGTGGAGCTGCCAACGGGGAAGCATATTGGCTTTACTGTATAAATATATTCGTCAGGTTACATAGAGGAAGATATTGGTTTTGATGCCTTTGAAACATCAGCAATCAATTGTCTTGAACACTTCACAGTCTGTTGAATATCAGAGTAGCTGTGGCCTGATTTTAGAAGACTGGCAATAATTTTACGCTTTTCCATGTCCTTCCTCCGCCCTTTATATTTACCTTGAGCTTTAGCGCGTGCAATACCTTGCATTTGACGGTTACGTCTATCCTCATAATCCTTTCTAGCTATAGCCGCTAACATATCCAGCAGCATGTCATTTATGGCGCGTAGTACACTGTCCATAAACTCCGAGCCATTACCTTGTTGCAATGCCATATATGACGTTGGAAGCTCTTTAGACACTACAGAAAGACGTTTGGCTGATAGTTTTCTCTTTAAGGTATCCCAATCAGTTTGATTTAAACGTGCCAAACGGTCTATCTGTTCAACTAAGATCACATCGCCCTCAGAAGCATCATCAATGAGCTGCATGAGTTGTGGACGTTCTAGCATCGCTCCTGACTCGTTCTCAGTATAGAATGCTGCAATTTTATGGCCATGCTCTCTAGCAAAAGCAATAAGTTCATCTTTAGCACGATTGGCGTCTTGCTCTTTGGTTGAGGCACGAAGGTAGGCTCTAATAAACATAAACACCCAAAATAGTCTGTTATAAGTGGTTCTATTATACCAGTCTATTTTAGGTGGTCTATTAATATTTTATAAGGCGTTTTTAGGTGGTTCCGCTAGGGTATACGTTTTTCAGACTGATATATAGATAAGGAAATAGATAAGATCAAATGCAATTTATTTTATTCACCCTGTTCAAGATCTTCTAATATGGCGCACTCTGCGTTTTCATTACCTGAGCAATGATCAGCAGAAATCTGTAATAAGCTCACCATATCTTGCAACTGAGCTATTTTTCGGTTTAAAGTTTCTATATGTGTCAGTGTTAATTTTTTAACATCAGCACTCTGCCGATCTGTATTTTTCCACAAATTAAGCAATTCTTTCATCTGTTTGGAGGAAAAACCTAAATCACGAGCCTGTCTTAAAAAGCATAAGTTTTTTATATCTTGATTAGAGTAGATTCGATAACCTGAATTCGAGCGTTTGGCGGTATCAAGCAAACCGATTTGTTCATAATAGCGAATCATTTTGGGAGAGATTCCTGATCGCTCTGACGCTTGACCGATATTCATAACTTTCCTCCTGATATAAAAAGGGTTAAAGCCAAACGGCTACTTTAACCCTATCTTAATATAATCTATGCTTTAATCGCTGGCACCTGAAAGTACTTTAAACGTAAGGCATTACCTAGCACAAAAACAGAGGATAGCGCCATTGCTCCTGCGGCAAAAATGGGTGACAGCAAAATACCAAATGCTGGATATAAAACCCCTGCGGCAATTGGAATCAGGGCAATGTTATAGAAAAATGCCCAAAATAGATTCTGTCGAATATTTTTGATAGTCGCCTTACTTAAAGTAATCGCATTAGGGACGCCTTGTAGACTACCTGACATCAACACCACGTCTGCTGCTTCAATTGCCACATCTGTCCCTGTCCCAATTGCCAGACCGACATCCGCTTGAGCAAGAGCAGGGGCATCATTAATCCCATCACCAACAAAAGCCACTCGTCCATACTGTTGTTGCAGCTGACGTAGTGCATCTACTTTTCCATCAGGCAACACTTCTGCGACCACTTGATCAATATGTAATTTTGCTGCAATTGCTTGGGCGGTATGCCGATTGTCGCCTGTAATCATTGCCACTTTTAAGCCCAGTTGATGTAAACCTGCAATAGCAGTATAAGTGGTATCTTTAATAGGGTCTGCAACGGCAATAATGGCTGCTAGCTTTTGGTCAATCGCGACATAAAGTGGGGTTTTACCTTCTTGTCCTAAGCGTGCAGCCTCATTTTCAAAAGGTGTAACATCAAGCTCTAATTGCTTCATATAACGATCAGCACCAATATGAATGGTTTGACCTGTCACTTCCGCTTTAATCCCTAGTCCGGTCACAGAGTCAAAGGCGGTAATCGGTAATAAGCTGATATTTTGTTGTTCTGCGGCTTGAACAATGGCTACGGCAATGGGATGTTCAGACTTTGCTTCAACCGATGCCACAATACGCAAGACTTGCTCATGTTGAAACCCTTGTTGGACATGAAAATCCGTTAAGGTTGGTTTACCTTCGGTCAAGGTGCCGGTTTTATCGACCGCAATGACTTTAACTTCCTGTAAAGCTTGTAACGCTTCACCTTTACGGAATAAGACGCCCATTTCTGCACCGCGACCTGTACCAACCATAATGGAGGTAGGGGTTGCCAATCCCATTGCACAGGGACAAGCAATGATTAAGACAGCAACGGCATTAACGAGACTAAACGTCAAAGCAGGCTCAGGACCAAGAACAAACCACACAGCAAAAGTCAGAGCTGCTAAGAACATGACCATGGGAACAAACCACATAGTGACTTTATCAACCAATGCCTGAATCGGTAATTTAGATCCTTGAGCCTGTTCAACCATGCGAATGATTTGCGCCAATACCGAAGAGTCGCCAATGGCCGTTGCCCGAAAATTCAATGTTCCATTCTGATTGACCGTCCCTCCTACCACTTGATCACCCACTTGTTTTTTAACAGGAACGGGTTCACCCGTAATCATGGATTCATCAATATAGCTTTGACCTTCAACCACTTCACCATCAACAGGAACACGCTCACCGGGACGAATCTCAACGATCGTTTCTGTGGTTACTTCTGCAATCGGTACTTCATTCACTTGCCCATTATGGTGAACACGCGCTGTTTTTGCCTGCATACCCACTAGATGTTGAATGGCTTGAGAGGTACGTCCTTTGGCTTTTGCCTCAAAATAACGCCCTAATAAAATTAAGCTCACAATCACAGCGGCCGCTTCGTAATAAACATTCACAGTGCCCTCGGGTAGAACTTGTGGAATAAATGTTGCGACTAGCGAAAAACTATAAGCCGCCAGTGTTCCAACCGCGACCAATGAATTCATATCCGGTGCAAAACGCCATAATGCCGGAATACCTTTTTGATAAAAACGTCGCCCTGGAAAGATAAGAACCAGCGTCGTCAAAACAAATTGAATCAACCAGCTTTGTTGCGTGCCGATATTGTCCACGACCCACATATGAAAAGCTGGAATCATATGTGACCCCATTTCTAGAATAAAAACCGGAACGGCCAAAATCAAAGAGATGATTAAATCTCGTTTCAGCTGCTGCTGTTCCGTGGCTTTCTTGTCCTGTTGGTCACTTTGATCCTGCTCAACCAGCTTCGCATGGTATCCCGCTTTTTTAACGGCTTGAATCAAATCGCTGCTCTGTACTTGAGCGTTGCCTTGTACCCATGCGCGTTCAGTAGCAAGGTTGACGTTTGCTTGTTGTACGCCCTCAACTTTTTTTAATGCTTTTTCTACCCGTCCAACGCAAGAAGCACAGGTCATACCTTCGATTGAAAGCTCAACCGGCTGAGATGCCAAGATCTTATAACCGGCTCGTTCTACGGCTTTGGTTACTGCGATAAGGTCTAAAGGTTGAGATGAGGAAATCATGGCTTTTTCAGTCGCAAGATTCACCTCAGCATTTTCAACACCTTCAACTTTTTTTAATGCTTTTTCTACTCGTCCCACACATGAAGCACAAGTCATACCCTCAATGGGCAATGTCTCACTATAAAGATAAGACTTACTATTTTCTGAATTCATAACAGCCTCTATCATGTTCAATCTATTATCAACAGCATATAGGTTGACATCATGGTAAGGTCAAGTATATTTTTTCAAAAATGTGTTTGACCTTACCATTATGACAAGGCTTAAGCTTAGTGATGAAATAAAACTTATTTGGAGAAAGGGTATGAAACTATTGATTGCAAATATGAACTGTGGCGGTTGTGCCCGTGGTGTGACAGCAGCTATTCAGAATATCGACTCAAAGGCCAAGGTTAAGATTGATTTAGCAGCCAAAGTGGTCAGTATCGAAACCATCGCCAGTATTGAGCAGATGACAGCTGCTTTAGCAAAAGGCGGTTTCCCTGCACAAGCGCAATGAATCAGCCTTATAAACGCGCAGCCTATCTGTTTGACAGAAAGGACGATGGGCTGAATCACATCTGAAAATATTGACCAGTTGAAAAAAATCTGACATGGGCAACTGCATCTTAGTGATGCGTTTGCCCCGCGCCTTTGGTTATAGGTCTACTTTTAATGATAAAAAGTGGACAGTGTTATCAAAATGAATACTTTATCTATGACACGAGTTATCGGCAAGCGCATGCAATATTCCGCAGGATTCAGCTAGCGCTTCACTTGCGCATTTTTGCCGCAACGCTAGTAGATGTTGCTTTAATTGTATCAGCTCTTCCATACGTGTCTCTACCGCATCGATATGCTCATCCAATAGCACATTGACCTCACCGCAGTTTTCATCAGGTTTATCTCTATATTGAAGCAGGGTTCGTACTTCATCCAAAGTCATATCGAGCGTACGGCAGTGCAGGATAAATTGTAGACGCTCAAAATGCGCTTCATTATACAAACGATAGTTGCCTTGGCTACGCGCAGGTTTTGGTAATAACCTCTCTTTCTCATAATAGCGAATGGTTTCGACCGTCGCACCGGTGCGCGTGGCAAGCTCACCAATTTTGATTAGCATGTGTATCTCCTTAAATAGTATTTTCTATTATCTAAACAATAAAGTAACTATAAGGTTTGCTGATAAAAAATCAAACCTCTTTATCGTTAAAAGTCTTGACCCTAAAGTTACTATAGGGTTTATACTGCCTTTAACAAGAGGAGAAGTGATTATGCAATATCATATTGAAGGTATGGACTGTGCCAGTTGTGTTGGTAAAATCGAGCGGGCGTTAATGCGAATACCTGGTGTCTCTGAGGTTCAGTTAAACTTTGCGACTCAAAAGCTAGAGCTAACCTTGGCGCCTGATACGAATACTGGCGTTAAAGATATCGAGAAAACCATTAAAAGCCTAGGGTTTGGTGTGTCAGCGTTAACGGGTCAACAAAATGAGAGGGGCAATGATGGTAATCAATCAGCGGTGGACAATCAGCGCTGGTGGCAAACCATAAAAGGCAAACAGGTCATTGGTACGGGGCTTTTGATGGGTGCCGCATATGTATTGTCTTTAATTTTCCCTGAATATGGCGCATGGGCTTTTATTGCCGCTGTGGCTATCGGTGTCCTACCATTTGCTCGCAAAGCTTCTGCACTGGCGTTAGCAGGATCGCCTTTTTCAATTGAAATGCTCATGTCTGTTGCGGCTATTGGCGCGCTTATCATAGGTGAAGCTGAAGAAGCGGCTGCCGTGGTCTTTTTATTCTCGGTTGGGGAGCTATTAGAGAGTGTCGCAGCTAATCGTGCGCGCGCAGGAATCAGAGCATTATCGTCGCTTGTGCCAAAGACAGCTATTTTACTGGACGCGCAAGGACAACAACGTCAGGTGGCAGCGACTTCACTACAAGTGAATGATAAGGTGCTTGTGCGTCCTGGTGATAGAGTCTCTGCTGATGGCGTGATTGTTCAAGGTACGTCTAGCCTTGATGAGTCACCTGTGACGGGAGAGTCTGTTCCTGTTGCCAAAACCATAGGCGATGAGGTCTTTGCTGGATCTATCAACGTTGATGGGGTACTACAAATACGCGTAGAAAAAACAGCGGCAGATAATACAATTGCTCGTATTATTGAGCTTGTGGAGCGGGCACAAGCGTCCAAAGCACCGACTGCACGCTTTATTGAAGCCTTTAGCCGCTACTATACGCCTATCGTTATGGCGATTGCGGCTTTAGTGATTATTATCCCACCTCTACTGATGGGAGCAGAATGGGGAGTATGGCTATACCGTGGTTTAGCGCTATTACTGATCGCCTGTCCTTGTGCTCTTGTGCTGTCAACACCTGCCGCTATTGCCTCAGGTTTGGCTGTCGGCACGCGCCATGGACTGCTTATCAAAGGAGGTAATGTCATGGAGTTGGTGGGTCAGGTCAACACTGTCGCTTTTGATAAAACGGGTACTTTGACCGAGGGCAAACCTCGAGTAACCGATATCATTGATTTTAAAACAGTACATGGCGATGCTGAGGGTCGCGATAAACTACTGTCACTGTTTGCAAGTGTCGATGCTACCTCCAGTCATCCGCTTGCTATCGCTATTGTGGATCATGCCAAAGCCGCTAAGGTAGTCATACCTGGATCCTCCAACGCCTTTGCGACCGCAGGTAAAGCGGTTCATGCAACGGTTGCTGGACGCTCTTTGGCCATCGGCTCACCAGTCTACGTCGCTGAGAAAGTGATGTTGCCAGCTGAGCAGCAGATTCAAATTGAGATGCTACAAAATGATGGTAAAACGGTTTCTATTTTGTTTGATGAGCAAACGAGGGAGGCGCTCGGATTGGTCGCTCTACGTGATGAGTTACGAGAGGATGCAAAGCAGGCCATTGCCCAGCTTAACAAGATGAACGTGCGCTCCGTCATGCTCACAGGTGACAACAGTCGTACGGCAAAAGCGCTTGCCAGTCAGTTAGATATAGAGTGGAAAGCTGAGCTGTTACCTGAAGACAAGCTACGTCTACTCAGTGAGATGCAAAGCAATAGTAAAATAGCGATGATTGGTGATGGTATCAATGATGCACCCGCTTTGGCAGCGGCAGACATTGGCATTGCGATGGGCAGTGGCACGGATGTGGCTATCGAAACGGCTGATATTGCCCTATTAAAAAGCCGCGTGATAGACGTTGCTAACCTTATTGCCTTATCCCGCGCCACCATGAGAAATATCCATCAAAATGTCATATTTGCACTTGGGTTAAAGGGCATATTTCTGATAACCACTGTGCTCGGCGTGACAGGGCTTTGGATTGCTGTACTAGCGGATACTGGTGCTACAGTACTGGTGACGCTGAATGCATTGCGTTTACTGCGTTTTAAAACAAGATCTTCCGATTAATTATCATTAAAGGCTAAGGCGGTCGCAACTACATTGGGACCGTTTTATTAAACCTATCTCCTGCCTACAAGCAGTCAATGTACCTACCTTTAATCCAGAAATCGCCTAAACCTATCACTCTTCATCCAGAGTAAATCTGCGCCGATATTCGCTAGGGGTCAAACCAACAATGCGCTTAAATATTTTACGAAATGCACTAACATCACTATAACCCACCTTCCACGCTATTTGCTCAACAGGCATTAAAGAGAACTGTAGAAAGTCTTTTGCACTACCAATGCGTAATCGCTGACAGTATTCTGTTGATGTCATGCCCGTCGCCTTATGGAAACGGCGCAGAAAAGTGCGCTCCTCTAACTGCGCACAACTGGCTAGGGTGGATAAATCAATAACCCGTGCTTCTGTTTTTTGTAGCCAATGCTGCACCTTTAGTATGGCGGCATCACCATGAGTGAGGTTGGGAGAAAACGCACTGTAATAGCATTGTTCACGCCTTGAGGGGTCAATTAACAATGCACGAGCGGCCTCATTCATGACCTGTGAGCCAAGAAAGCGGTCAACCATCCTAAGCCCCAAGTCCGTCCAAGCCATCGCGCCACCAGCGGTCACAATATCACCGTCTTCGATAATAATGCGATCGACATCCAGATCGACATCAGGGAAGCGCTGTTCAAACTCTTCTACATAACCCCAATGCGTCGTTGCTTTGCGTTTGGATAGGAGTCCCGTCTCGCCCAGTAAAAAAGCACCGGCGCAGACGGATGACAGTATCACACCTGTGGAATGCTGATCTCTTAGCCATTCCAGCCATGGTGCCGCTGCTTGCTTTGCAATTGGCGTCTCTAACGTGGGTGGAATGATGATAGCTGCTAACCTTCCTGAGCCATCAGGATTGCTCGAAAAATTGCAGGTAGGACGCAGATTAGAACCCTTAATTTCCCAGTGACTGACCTGTAAAGGCAGATCCGTTGTATCTTGATGTTTGGCAGCGATTTTACTGGCCACCATCAGTAAGTCAGTCAGCCCAAGGATGGCCGCCATTTGTGCTTTCTCATAGACAATCAAGCCTATTTCAATAGCATGTTTTTGATTCATATGTCGTTATTAACCTCTTATGTGTCGATGTAGCCACTCGTTAGTGTAGCATAGAGCTTGTAAAATAGACGCCTATACAGTCACTTTGATAAAAAAAGGAATCATCATGAGCACAAAAGCACTTATCGTTGTAGATATTCAAAATGAGTATTTTCCGCAAGGTAAATTATCACTCGTAGGTATCAATGAAGCCGCTGATAATGCAGCTTTGGTTATTGCGTCTGCTAGAGAAAAAGGCCATACCGTTATTCATATCCGCCATGAAATGCCCTCTATTGATGCGCCGATATTTACGCCTAATACCGATGGTGTAGAAATCAATGAGAAAGTAAAGCCTATAGAAGGTGAAGCCGTTGTTGTGAAGCATTACCCCAATTCGTTTCGTGAGACCTCTCTTAAAGATCTGCTTGATAAAGAAGACATCAAAGACGTTACCGTGATTGGCGCCATGAGCCACATGTGTATTGATGCAACCGTTCGTGCTGCGGTTGACTTTGGCTATACAACGACCACCATCCATGATGCCTGTGCCACGCTTGATCTTGAATTTAATGGCACGACCGTACCCGCAGCTCATGCTCATGCCACCATTATGGCAGCGATTGAGTTTCTATATGGCGAAGTGATTGACACCCAAACTTGGATTGCGCGTTAGTTATAAGTTTTTAAGCAAACCATTATTAACTCATAATATAGACTCATCAATAAGGCATCAAATTATGAAAATATCGAAATCTCTGACCGGCACCACACTATTAAGTGGTGTCATGTTGTTAACCGCATGTACCACCTTTGCCATTCCAGCGGCTAATCCTAACGCTGACAAACAGACGGCGACTAATACGGTGGAATTTCAGCAAATCCGTAATGCCACGATCAAGCTCGATTATGCTGGCACCACGTTTTTAGTCGATCCGATGCTCGCGGCTAAAAACGCTTATCCAGGGTTTGCAGATACGTTAAATAGCCAAATACGCTATCCAATGGTCGATTTGCCGGTATCTGTTGCAGAGGTGCTAAAGGCTGACGCCATTATTTTAACCCATCTACATGCGGATCATTGGGACGATGCTGCACGCAACCTGGTCCCTCGTAATATGCCAATTTTTACCCAAAATGAAGCTGATGCGACCACCGTGCGTAAAGATGGCTTTACCGATGTCAGAGTATTGACAGAAAAAGGAGTTGTATTTAAAGGTACTAGAATCAATAAAACCATCGGGCAGCATGGTACTGATGAGATGTACAAAGTTCCAGCGCTTGCTCAGTCACTTGGCAAAACGATGGGAATTGTGTTCCAGAAGCCTAACTACAAGACCGTCTATGTCGCAGGAGATACCATTTGGGATAAGGAAGTAGAGAATGCGCTGACTCGCTACAAGCCTGATGTGGTCATCCTGAATACAGGCTACGCGAAGCTGACTACCTTTGTCGATGACTCTATCATCATGGGCAAAGACGATGTATACCGTGCGTATAAATTCTCACCTAATGCTCAGATAATTAATGTGCACATGGATACGGTCAATCACGCAGCATTATCGAAGGCAGAGCTGCGTCGCTTTATCGAGGAAAAACATCTGGATAAACAACGTACGCTTGTTCCCGATGATGGTCAGTACTACAAGTTCTAGTGCTTGATGAGTCGTTTTTTAAATATTCCTTGTGTGGCAATGCTCACAGTGTGTTGCCATGCGTAATCAATATTGTACAACTGAGATAGTTTATGAATATTCCAAATTCTTCTGGTAATGCTCCTTTTGTTCTTTCGGTTCTCGACAATGCATTCACCGGCGTTGGCCACACGATAGAGGATACCATTCAAGAGATGATCGCGCTTGCGAAACTGGCGGATAAAAGAGGGTTTCAGCGGTTTTGGATGTCTGAACACCATGCGATGCCGGGCGCCGCAGTTCCTTCTCCGCAGATGATGGTGGCTCGGCTTACTGGGGAAACCGAGCGCATTAGACTTGGTGCAGGTGGCATCATGTTACCAAATCATGCGCCTTTGGTCGTCGCTGAACAATTTGGTATGCTCGATGCGATGGCTCCCGGACGGATTGATCTGGGTTTGGGAAGGGCGCCGGGAACTGATGGCGCAACGGCTTCAGCTTTGCGTCGTCATCAGGCATCGAACGATGAGTTTCCTCAGCAAGTTGCAGAACTGTTGGGATTTTTAGGAAACAGTTTTCCAAAAGACCATCCTTATAGCGAGGTTCATGCTGTGCCAGGCCCATGGCAGGCCGAGCAAAATCGAGTGCCACCATCGAAGACCACAGCTGATGTCTGGATCTTGGGGTCATCAACTTACTCTGCGCATTTGGCAGCACAGCTTGGCAGACCTTATGCGTTCGCTTTGCAGTTTGGCAGTGCTGATGTTTTAAATGCCATGCGAATTTACCGAGAGAATTTCCGTCCATCAAAAATCCTAGCCAAGCCATACAGTTTGGTCAGCATTGGCGCTATTGCGGATAAAGATCCTGTAGAAGCACGTCGCCAGTCAACTTCGTCTGCCATGGCAATGTTGAGAATGTTCCAACGCAAGCCTTTTGCTTTACTGCCCCCTGATGAAGTAGCGGCTTTTCAAGGCAATACGCAAGAGCGCCAGATTATTGAGCAGTATACTGATCAAACCCTCCATGGTACTGCTGCCGAGGTCGCAAAAAGTTTGGAGAGCCTTCAGGAGCAGACAGGGGTCGATGAGATAATGCTGGTTGTTCAAGGCTATTCGCGACGCACCCAATTGCGCACTGTTGAACTAATCGCAGATCACTATAGTATGCCAAGTCACTAGATTTTGTTAAGATTAGCGATATTAAAAGGTTAGCAAAGAGCTTAATGCCTAACCATTAGGCTTGTTGTTAGGTAACCCCAGTTCGGGATAAACCACATTGTAACTCATTGATACTATTTGCAATGTCGCTACCTGTCCCTGCTGAGGCATATTTTTGATGGTGGGTTTATAGGGAAACCAGCAATAAGCAATTAAACCCGACAGCAAGTTTGTGATAAACCCCGTGACACTACGATGGCGTGAGTGTTCGATTTGGCACAAGTTTTTAAGCTCTCCAAACACCGTTTCAACCAAAGAGCGATGATTGAGTAGTGCCTCATCCATAGGCTCAAGTAATTGGGGTTTCATATTACGCCGAAGTTTGGTTATCAACGTGGTATCACTGTGTTTTGTGAGCCACTCGTTTAGGGCTTTACTGATATAGCCTCTATCCCCAAACACCTTGCCAGACACAGGTGTTGCCATATCCTTAACAGGCACTCTGTCATCCGTATTACCCGCAGTGACTTTAACAGATACAAGCTCGCCCTTATGATTGATAATGGCGTGCAGCTTAAAGCCATAGAACCAGCCCATGCGGCTTTTGCCTCGGGTTGCAAGTCCTTCAAAGACTTTATGACGGTAGATACGTTTGTTATGACAAACTGCTATCTTGGTTGAATCAATATAGCTGATACCCGTACAGTCGCCCATCATGCTTTGCAAGTAGCTGCACAGTGGTATGATACTGCGCGGCACAAGCTCTATAAATCGCGAGTAGCTCGGCAGATTTGGAAACGCCCGTTTCATCATGCCAAGCATGTGATGGTAGTAAAACGCCTTAAACTGTCGATAACGTAATTGATGAAACAGTATCAAGATGGTCATAATCTCTGATACACTTATCTTGCATGCTCTTAACCTTTGGTGTCCCGTTGCGATTAAATGAGCGTCAAACTCAGGTTTGAATTGCTGATAAAAGTCGTCAATATGGCAGTATAGTTCGGTTAGGTTGTCCATGTAAGAAGTCCTTGTTGTGAAGTTTGTCTTGGTAAACTTACTTTAGCAACTTTGGACTTCTTTTTTATCTTTTTTTTGAGCCCTTATCCCGAACTGGGGTTAGGTATGCCAGCAGTAATCCTTATTCCTATAAAGCTGCATTATGGTAAATGGTTTTAGATAGAATGATTCGGTTTCATTGGATCCATTGGGGCATAGCCTGTTGATAAGTTATTAAGACAATTAGTTGTTACGAACAGGTTTGTACAATTGAGCCTTGAAACTTTATAATGCTCAATGAAATCAAAAGGTAAAATGTATTGTCCACGCAGTTCAACAAAAATCACCTTTTGAGATAAGTTTGTAGTCCAACTAAGGTTATTGAATGAAACAGTATCTAGATTTATGTCAACGTATAGTTGATGAGGGTGTATGGGTCGAGAATGAACGGACTGGAAAACGCTGCTTAACCGTTATTAATGCTGATTTAAACTACAATGTAGGAGCTAATGAGTTTCCCTTAGTAACTACTCGAAAGAGTTATTGGAAAGCAGCTATCGCAGAATTATTAGGGTATCTACGTGGTTATGATAGCGCAGCTCAGTTTCGAGCTATTGGATGTAATACATGGAACGCTAATGCCAATGAAAATGAAGCTTGGTTAGCTAATCCTTATCGTAAAGGTAAGGATGATATGGGCCGAGTTTATGGTGTACAGGGGCGCAGGTGGCGTAATTCAGTAGGAGAGGAGTTTGACCAGCTTCATAAGATCTATGATAACTTGCGAAACGGTATTGATGACCGAGGTGAAATTCTAACCTTCTACAATCCAGGTGAGTTTCATATGGGATGTTTACGTCCTTGTATGCATACTCATACATTTTCGTTGTTAGGTGGCAAGCTTTATTTGACTTCATCACAACGTTCATGTGATGTACCATTAGGTCAAAATTTTAATCAGATTCAAGTGTTTACCTTACTAGCTCTCATGGCTCAAATTACGGGCCACGAGGCCGGAAAAGCTTATCATAAGATCGTAAATGCACATATTTATGAAGATCAATTACAATTAATGCGTGACGTGCAATTAAAACGCGAACCGTATCCAGCCCCTAAACTTCACATTAACCCTGAAATTAAGTCTCTCGAAGATATTGAGACATGGGTAACATTGGACGATTTTGAAGTGGAAGGGTATCAGTATCATGAGTCTATCGCGTATCCATTCTCAGTTTGATATCAGCATAAAGTGAAAGCTGAGAAAAGTGATAAATTTCTGTTAGGCATAAAGTATTAATATATGTGATTTATGCTATAAGGTATATATTTGTTAGCTAAGCTCTTGCTAGCTTTTAAGTACAAGGAAATTAAGTTTATACTTTTTATAGCATAGGTAGTTTTCGATAGATTAGTGCATCAGCTGGTTCGGTGTTGCATCTTTTAAAGCTAACATTTGTCTCAGTTTTTTAATCTCCTGTCTAGCTTCTAATAACGACCTTTTATCTGTATCAGATTGTGTTTTATAAAAATCTCGTGACTCTCTCATTTTTTGTAACCGTTTATCTGAGTGTTGAGCGACTCTTTTTATATCTTGATATTCATTAAACCAGTAGATAACCTCATTTTGTGCTTGAATCATTTTTGCTTCAAGCGCATTCTTAACATCAGCGTTATCTATAGCTTTTTTTTCTTTACGCGATTTCTCTTCAGCTTTTCTGATATCTTTGATCTGATTTAGCTTTTGGACAGGCCAACCACGGTTTGTAATAGTATTTCGATGAATACCAGTCATCTTCGAAAGTTGCGCTATAGTGGGTTTTAGTTTTTTGTTATTTTGAAGATCTATTAGGGCAGTATTTAGAGCAGAAGTAATTGCTTCATAGTCATCATTATTTTTTTGATCATAAGCTTCATTACTCATAGTTCGATTGCCTCACCAAGATTTTCCAATACCATTTTGGCCTCGTTCATTGCTGCTAGAATTTGCTCACGAGACTCCAAATATTCTGGTTTATTGAGGTTATTCTTATTTAACATGTAAACTTCACGCCATTTGGGAGCATGCTTGGTAGTTACAACGGCTTGTTTGCATCGAGCTGGATTACAACGTAGTGAACCAATACATGGTAGGCTTGAGTCATACTCTTCTGCTCTACCACCATAGCAAAGCCCTTGTCCCATATAGACCATGGCAACCCCTTGATCTACCATAGCCTCATAAACCTCATCCTCTGTGTATCCTTCAGCTATATATCCACTAAACGTCTTGATCAGACCTTTTTTATGCTCACTCGCTTTACCACCATAATATGTACCATTTGGATTATGGGCAGTTTTAATAGCATCTAATTCAGCTGCTCGGCGCAGTGATTTCGTATCACCTTTTCGGTTACCGTCTTTTGACAGCATCTCACCTATATCACCGTAGCCTAACGTAACTGACGAGGTAGCGCCAGTAGATGTGTACTTAGAGATGCTCTCTACAAAATGTTTCAATTGAAACGATATAAGAGGCAATCCAACTTCAGCCTTAAACAATTGATATGTTAATGTGTGTCTTAGCATGTAGGGATTGAACTTCAGTTCATCAGCAATGTTTTTACCTAACAGTTGGCCTATAAAACTATTCATTTGACGTGTAATGCCATTACTAGCCATCGACTGAGGGGAGCTACCTGGTTTAACAGTATCTACATTAGAAATTAAGTAAGGTGAAACTTTAATTTTTGAAATATACGATGCTGCTAATATTGCATCTTTAACAATCGGTATAGCTACCCATCTATCGTCAAACAAGCCTGTACTAATTTCATCTTTATGTTTCTTGACGGTACTTTCAATAAGCCAAACGCCGTCATCTTGAACTAAGCACGAACAATCTTGAACTCTTATTTCTGATAGTTCAGATGGTCTCATACCTGTATACTGGCCTACTAAATATGTGCATGCATACGCTACGAGGTTAAAGTATTCTCTAAGATTATCTAACTTATAACCACGTTTTTTCAATGCTTTACGTAAAGTTAGTCCACCCATGACACTAGAGTCTTTTTTTAGCATCCAATCATGGGGTTCAATTATATTTGTAATGAAACTTGAAGGATAGCCTTTAGTTCCTAATCTCATAGCAATATAAGCATTTAAAATTTCGTGGGTTACTCCTTCTTCGTTTGCCCATGAAACGTGGTTGCTTGTATTAAATCTTTCTAAGGAGTTAGGATCTGATATCTTTGCTGAAGCTCCTATAGCGTTTAAAAAGTCCACTATGATAAAGGAAGCCATTTTCGAGAGAGATTCAAATACCAGATCTGGCAGTACTTGTTCTTTTTTCGAAGTATTAGTATTAGCAAGTCTCTTCCATTTCAGGCTATTTAACTCTACATAAGCGATAGGTTTTTCAAATACATACTGAACCGACGCTGGACTGCGTAGATATTTGAAAAATTTATCTAGCTCTATATTTTTTACACGATCGTAGTTTTCAGCAGCTTTGGAATACAGTTCGGGTGTTATATCGGAGAGTGTTCTGATTTTTTCCTGAACAAACTCATGGCCTAACTCATGAGATGCCTGTTTAAATATTTCATTAATAAACGTTAATCCATTTTCAAAAATTGTAATTAAAGAGTTTGCTTTTAAGACTTTTTTTGTTCGACTTTGGCCTTCCTTACTTTGAAGCTTGAAAATCGAATTGTTTAGCAAGGCCAACTCGAATATGATTTTTATTTCTATTAAAACGAATCTTGGGATATCTGTATACTTTGAAAAACTAATGCGGAGCTTTGCGCCCTGAACATTTCGTGCAGCATTAGGATAGTCGTCATTAAAGTCCCAAAAGTCGTCAGAAAACTTTGATAATTTCGATACAGGTTTGTCCATAAGGTACGTCACATACTCTATGTCATCTGTGTAATTATTTTGAAGGTGCTTCTTCTTTTGAACTGTAGCATGGTCTAGAGCATCTAAAACATATAAACGATGTTCTGCAAAACCTGTTAATACATTCAGCTTTTTTTCATAGTCCATTAGATTACTCCATCAACTAGTGTGGTCGTTTCAATGTATTCTGCTAAACGCCGTCCATTTTCTAATTCTTCTAAGGAAAAATTAGATAGTTCAGGTTCTGTAATACCTTTTATCAGTTCTAAATTCTCTGAAATAACATGCCCATAGGGTGTATCCATGACACGGGAGTGCTCTTTCAAAAGCGTATAGTCACGCTTCATTGCAAAAATTTCAGGCAGATTCTTAGCTGTAATAATGACATTGTCACAACCCAAACATTTGTTATATTGTGAGCATGGAGTACCAGGTATGTAGGATGAAAGATTTTTTACAAAATCTGGTGGGTCAAAAATATTTCTGCATTCAGCTAGAGGAGTATGAAAGGTTGTTACCAACTCATCATTTTTTTTGGACTCTATATCTTCTGGCACTTTCTCAACTTTTTTATCCAGAGTCGATTGATGTATCTCTTCTAATTCATCATTTATCTTCATTCTACTCATGGAGTTAAAATCTAGAGAATCTATATAACCGAGAGTTGTTTGGAGTGAGGAGTGACCCAACATGAGTTGAATTTCACGTACAGTTACGCCATTTCTAAGCATCTCACTAACAAATGTTGGTCTAAACCGACTTATTGTAAGAGTTAGGGGATCTCCTGCATCATTTTTTAAATTATATTTCTTAACAAACCTGGACAAACTAGCTCCCAATGCTTTTGCATTTTTTTCTTTGTTTCCTAATAGTGGAGATACTCTGCCGTGCTTTTTTGTACTATTCGACTGATAGATGAACAACCTATCTTTAAAGGCATCATCTTCAATATCTTGTCGAAAACTACTCGTCAATTGGACTAATTCTTCAAAAATAATTTTTATAGACTTAGCTTGAGATGACGTAAGCCATGTCAGTTCTGCATTAAAAAGATCGAGGTGGTATTCTTTATGACCATCAGACCTTTCTTTCCAATATCTAAGACAAGGCCGCGATGTTGCCGGATGGGAATCTACATAATCGTTTATATCAAGAGAAAGTAAAGGATTTGCATTTAAACCAGTAATTTGAGCAAGCCTTAAAACGTAAGGCGTTAGTGTATCCATATTTATCATTGGGGTAATGCCCCAGTCGTTGTATACCTCTATCAAACCCTTATCTGAATCATTAATAATTCTTAAGAAAGACTTCTCAATAGGTGATTTAGCTGTATTGTAATGAACTGGCTTACACATTAAGCGGTTTTCAAAGAGCCATCGCGCATTCTCTAGTGTCGAAAGGCCTCTAATGACTGAACCCTTTTCGTCCAAAGGATTGCTGCCTAAACCCGTTTTCTTATAAGGTTTGAGGGCTTTTCTAGATTCGCTCAATCCTTTTTCAATAGCCTCTAATATTCGAAGTCGCTCGTTCATTGTAAATGGCTTTTTAACATCTGTTTCTCTAGTTGTAGCAAATCCATTTATATTGAAAAAGCTATATTCTATATCGCGTACTTGAGTCAGCCGATTCAATGTTATACGGACTGAACTCAAAACTGTATTTGCATGATAACTTGATATTTCTTTATTTATTACCTTGTCCTCTAAATATTTCCGATATCTAGATAATAGGTATTCATCAAAAGTTGTTACGATTCTAAAGGGTTTATTTCCATACAGTTTAGATAAGAACTCTATAAATGAACTACTCGCAACTCTATAATTACTCTTGCCTGATTTTGAAGAGACAGTTTTGCTACTACAAGCAAACAGTTGCTCAACCTGAATAAACGGTTCTAATTTTGAAGGAGGGAAGAAGTCATCAGCTGCATTTAGCTCTCTTGCTGCGAGTCTATGAAAACGCTCTATCTGACTTTCACTATGATTTCTTCTATTGACATTCGCTTCGCTTGTTCTTTCAGCAACGCTTCTATAATTTGGATCAATAATTCCAATTTTTTCTAAGTCTTTGTGAATGAATTCCCAAGCATCTTTAACAACACTAAATCTTAAGGATTCTTTTTTTATAGGTAGTTGTTCTGGAGACATTTTTCCTATCGAAATTTTGTTGCCGAAAATAGGTAAAGTGTGCTTTTCCTCTACAGTTAGCTTTCTGTACCAATTCAAAAGTTTTCTAGTGTTTTCGATGCCAGCCGCTTCGTAGCTTTCACTTGGTATTATTAGAATCCCTTCTTCGATCATCCTTTCAATTAAAGGAGTAGTAAGACTCCTATATTTTTGTGCAACAGAGTATGAGACACCTACAGCACTCTGAATATGCTTAACAGCTACACTGAAGCCTAAAGTATTATCCGCTTTACTAATTGGTATTTCCCATAATGCTTCTGTATCCGCAGTTGTTTTCGATACCCATTCTATAACAGCTGCTTCGGCGTCTTTAATTGGTTGTTTTTCTTCAACGATTTTACAGTCTGCACCTAAAATCCCTAGCTCAGGAAAATCCTCATGAAACTCATCAATGGTTATTCCAATGTTTTTCATTTGATGTCCTTAATGCCAATTCTTAATTGCGTTTGTTCAGACAAGCGCCTCATCTTCTCGGCCCTAGTTAATAAGTCACCGTTCTCATCACACATACTGTTATAGATATCTTGGGGGATACTTGTATATATCTGTGTAGTCTGGAGATGGTTGTGCCCTAAGTTTTTTTGCACAATAACGAGCCGATCTAAGTAATCGGAACCTAAATCATTTGACTGCAATATTGAATAAGCATTTCCGTGCCTTAACTTGTGAGGAGAGATGCTTCGATCAAGGCGACCTTTCTTTATTGCACGTTCACTTATACGTTCAAGCAATTTGTTGATTGCACTAGGCGTGTAGGGAGTACCTTTAGCATTAAAAAATGCTGGGGTTTTAGACGGGTCTACATATTTACGGGCATATTTTTTATACAGGGGAGATGCATGATATTTCTGCACACGTTTGATAGTTGCTAAGCTAAGCAAAGTCCAGCGTGGCTTAATTTGATTACCACGGCCTTTACTTCCTTTGACTTTTAAAGGCACGTAATCAGCATGGATAGGCTGTTCATTATCGGAGGAAATAAACTTTTCAGAATTGAAGTTGTTAGTATCGTTAAAGTCCTGAAGAGTAACTCTAGGTAGTTCTGAACGACGTAAGCCAGAGTCGTATAAAAATTGGAGTAAAGCTCTTTCTCGTTCTGAATCAGTAAATTCAATCAATATAAAAAGGTCATCAAGTGTGCAAGAGCTAATGGGTGTGCGCTTTGGTGGTTTTGATAGCAAGCCATCGCTATATGGGTTATCTTCTCTAAGCTTATCACGGTCTTCTGTAGGGCTACAAAGGTATTCGATGAAGGCATGTATTGTCTCATCTCTACTTCTAACAGTAGATGAGTTCTTATGATCTTCACGAATTAAAAATGTCAGGTATTCTTGAATTACGTATTTTGGAACTGTAATAAATACTTCATCAGATTCACTGTCATCATAATCTGGACGACTACGAATATAACTTAAGAAGTAGCTTAGGTTTCTACCATAAGTAACTGCTGATTTATAAGAGATTATTTGATGTTTGGTTCGATACGACAAATACTCAGAAACAAGAGGAAGGATCTTGCCATCATCATCAAATACTCCAACACCATTCACTTTTACGGTTTTGTTCAATGATAAGTTTGGAATCTCATTGAGTAAACAAGACTTAGATAAATCTAACTTTGTATCAGAACAAACTTTAACATCCATAATAATCACTATCTCAATACATAGACTAAGTTATGTATTGCATTATATACGATCTATTACTCCGTATTGTGCATTATTGTTATGGGGGTATAATAAAAACAAATCCGCCGAGCGTTGGTACAACTGACAAGATAATTTGCCATCGGCAACAAAAAACTGAAACAGGGTATGACAAGGGGGCAAGGCCACTTCGTTGGCCTCCAAAGGATTCCAGCCAGAGACAATCAAACGGCGCGAGTTTGGGTTGTTTTTGATTTCATTCACCACCCAACTGATTTGGTCAAAACCGTCTGAATGGTAGCTGCCGTCCGCTTTTTTGCTCGCCCCAAAGTTGCGCCACTGGTGTCCGTATACCGCGCCAAGTTCACCCTCAGGCTTGCCAAAGCGGGCAGTTTGCTCGGCGGTTGCCCATTCATTCCAAATGCGTACCCCATTGTCCTGCAAGTATTGGACATGGGTATCGCCTTTTAAAAACCAAAGCAGCTCATAAATCACGCTTTTGGTATGGATTTTTTTGGTGGTGAGTAGTGGAAAACCCTCATTCAAATCAAAACGCATCTGCGCGCCAAAATAGCTGATGGTACCCGTGCCCGTACGATCGCCTTTTTGTATGCCGTTATCTAGCACCAGTTTAAGTAAATCCAAATAGGCTTGTTCGTTCTTTGACGTAATCATGGGTGATGAGTTCCTTGGTTAGTTTTCTTTGTTAGTCCACATTCTTTTGACGGCCCCAATCATAAATTTGGTTTTTATACGCCCAAATCAATAAAACCAAACCGCCGATAATCATCGGTAGGCTTAAGATTTGCCCTTTTGTCATCCACCCTAATAAAATAAAACCTTGGTCAGCATCAGGTTGGCGGAAGAATTCGGTAATAAAACGTGCAATACCGTAGCCCATCACAAACAAGCCACTAATCGCCATACGCGGACGCGGCCGGCTGGCAAACCACCAAACCAAAACAAACAGTACCACCCCTTCGGTAAAAGCCTGATACAGCTGTGACGGATGGCGGGGGAGTAACAAATAATTGTTGCCATCAATCATAAAGGTTTGCGCAAGGCTTTGCAGGGCAGGGCTTTGTTTGAGCAGTTCATTGTCTTCATTGACCGCTTGCGGGAACAGCATCAGCCAGTTGTAACCACCGTCAGACACCCGACCCCACAATTCGCCATTGATAAAATTGCCAATACGCCCAAACAGTAGTCCGGTTGGCACGCAGGGAATAATAAAATCTAGCACATTCCAAATGTTCTTTTTATATTTGCGGGCAAAAAATAGCATTGCGATGGCGACACCCAAAAATCCCCCATGAAACGACATGCCGCCTTGGTTGATTTTGAACAAATACATCGGATTGGCTAAAAATTCGCTTAATTGATAAAACAGCACATAGCCGATACGGCCGCCTAGAATCACGCCCATCGCCCCGTAAAATACCAGGTCAGCGACCATGTCGGCATTCCAGTCTGAGCGTGATTTAGTGCGATACCAAGCCAACGCATAAGCGGCAGCAAAAGCCAGTAAATACATCAGCCCGTACCAGTGGGCTTGGATAGGTCCCAAATGCAGAGCGACAGGATCCCATTGCGGGTGAGTTAAAATTAGTGGAAACATGGCAATTTAGTCATTATCGAAAATGCCAATATCATAGCAGTTTTGGCTAGCTTGGGCTATTTTTTGCTGTGCCCTTTTAGTTATTACCAGCGGCTATCGTTATCACAAGGCTCGCCATTACAAGCGCATTTCAATGCCTTGCTGTGCCATAAACTGCTTGGCTTCCCCCACGGTATATTCGCCAAAATGGAAAATACTCGCCGCTAGTACCGCATCAACACCGCCTTGCAGCACCCCATCTGCCAAGTGTTGCAAATTACCGACGCCACCTGACGCAATCACTGGCACATTTACGCTATCGGTAATGCGCTTCATCAAGGCGATATCATAGCCGTTTTTGGTGCCATCTGAATCCATCGAGGTCACAAGCAGTTCACCCGCACCAAAACCTGCCATTTTGACCGCCCATGCCACCGCATCAATACCAGTCGCTTTGCGTCCCCCATGGGTAAAGATTTCCCATTGATTGTCACCCACTTTTTTGGCATCAATCGCTACTACGATACACTGACTGCCAAAACGCGCTGCCGCTTCACCGACAAATTCAGGGTTAAAAATTGCCGCTGAATTAATCGATACTTTATCCGCGCCCGCGTTTAGCAAGTGACGAATGTCATCGACTTTACGCACCCCGCCGCCCACGGTCAGCGGTACAAATACGGTCTCTGCCATGCGTTCAACCGTGTGATAGGTGGTGTCGCGTCCATGATGGGTCGCGGTGATGTCCAAAAAAGTGATTTCATCCGCGCCTTGTTCGTTGTAGCGCTGCGCCACTTCAACAGGGTCGCCCGCGTCTTTGATGTCGACAAATTGCACACCTTTGACCACCCGACCATTGTCAACATCAAGGCAAGGGATAATTCGTTTTGCTAACATATTCGATTTCCTTCTATAATAGCCGTAAGTTTATCAAATTTACTTTGCCATTACCGCAGTTTTATCGGTGTGCTGCGCTTCAAGGATGCCTTATGTCTGTATATACCCAGTTGACTGACCAACAATTTAGTGATTTTTGCCAACAATTTGGCGTGGATTTTGCCAAAGCCATACCTATCACACAGGGTATCAAAAACAGTAATTGGTTTATTGAAACAACCACGGACAAAGCCGGCGAGCCGTCTTATGTATTTACCTTGTTTGAAGAACGCAAACCGCATGAAATTCAAAAAATGGCGATTATCCTAAATCGCCTAAAAGACCAGCTACCCGTAGCCGCACCGCTAGCCGCCAAAAACGGCGAGTTTTTGCTGTATTTTGACAACAAAGCCATTGTGGTATCACCAAAACTCTCGGGCGGTCACCCGAAAGCAACCACACCTGATATGTGCCGCCAAATGGGGGAGGCCTTAGCCGTTCTTCACCAAACCTTGCAAACCTTGACCCCTGCTCAAAACTATGGCGTTGAATTATACCCTTGGCATTTGGTGCGTGACCGTGAAACCAAGTTTATGCCAAGCGATGAAGCCAAACTGATGAATGATATTTGGCAAGCGTACGAAACCGTAGCGAGCAAAAATTTGCCAACAGGTTTATGTCATTTGGACATGTTTGCCGATAACACGCTGTGGGATTTTAGTGATGAAACCCAGCCAACACTCACAGGTTTGCTTGATTTTACCGAAGTCAGTGTTGAACATTTTGTGATGGATGTAGCGATTACTATTAATGATTTTTGCACCACTTGGGGTAACGCCAATGCTTTATCAGGGCAGG
This sequence comes from Enhydrobacter sp. 8BJ, assembly GCA_902506225.1. Taxonomy (GTDB): domain Bacteria; phylum Pseudomonadota; class Gammaproteobacteria; order Pseudomonadales; family Moraxellaceae; genus Faucicola. The sequence goes on from LR733345.1 coordinate 402,426, forward strand.
GCGAAGCGGTGAATTTTGATGACGCCAAAATGCAAGCGTTTTTACAAGGCTACGAGAGCAAACGCGCTTTGAGCGATGATGAGAAAGAGGCATTGCCGATTATGCTTGCCATGGCGGGCGTGACGTTTTGGCTGCTGCGTTTGAATGTGATTTATTATAACCGTCAGCAAGGTCGCACGGGCGATAATATTATGGTGAAAAATCCTGATTTGATGAAACGCCTAGCCAGCTTTCATTGGGCGAGCGTGAAATAAGGATATTCAATGTTTCTTGTGTATGTGGATGAAAGCGGTGATACTGGCTTGGTAAATAGTCCATCGAATTATTTTTGTTTAAGTGCTATCGTAGTTCATGAAAGTCATTGGCAAACCACGTTAAATTCAGTGATTGGCTTTAGAAAAGAACTGAGAGCAAGCTATGGTTTTAAATTACGAGAAGAAATTCACTGTTCTCATTTTATTCACAAACCTGGTGATTTTCAGAGAATTCCTAAGTCTTTACGGCTCAGGCTGTTACGAGATGTTATTGATTTTCAAGCAAGTTTACTTAATTATCAAATTGTGAACGTGGTGGTAAACAAAAAGAATAAATCTTTAAATAGTGATATTTTTAGCCTTGCTTGGCAAACGCTTATTCAGCGTATCGAAAATACACTTTATCATCACAATTTTATTGGTTCAAACAATGCAACTGATTCAGCTTTGTTATTTGTTGATAAAACTGATGAGATAAAATTAAGAAATTTAACCCGACGAATGAGAAGATATAATCCTGTCCCAAATAGCTTTAACTTGGGCTCAGGCTATCGTATGATGCCCACACAATGGGTAATAGAAGATGCAATTCATCGTGATTCTGCACATTCTTATTTTATTCAATTAGCCGATGTTAATGCTTATTTCTTGGGGCAGAAATTTTTTACTAATCAATATGTTAAAAAGAAAGGTGGTAGAAATTATCTTGATAGACTAATGCCAGTTTTATTAAAACAAGCAAGTAAAAGTCATCCGTTAGGCATAGTTATACGTTAAAAAGAAAAGGGTTCAGCTTTCGCCGAACCCGATGAGTCCTACTGTAGGGTCTAGCCCTAGGTCAGACTACCTATTAATAATAGCATTTTTATGATTGATTTCAATTTAATTTTACCAAAATATACATAATTCTCGGAATAGTAAAGATGAATGATACTAACAACTGGCAAAAACTTGCCCAATACCCGACCAACTTATTGGCAGAAACCCACGCCATCTATTTACAAAACAACGGCATCAACGTACAGATTCAACTCGTTGATTTGATGGGATTAAACACAGGCGGTGTGCTATGGGTTGCCCCTGAAGATGTTGAGCAAGCCAAAGCTTTGCTCGATAATATCGATGACACCTCGCAACTAGCGGATGACGACTTGGTAGACAATAACGACTCAGCAAAATTGCAGTAGAAAGGAACCCTAATCACCATGTGCCAACTTCTGGGTATGAATTGCAACACACCCACTGATATTCATTTTAGCTTTGCGGGGTTTCGTCAGCGGGGCGGGCAGACCGATATCCATACCGATGGGTTTGGTATTGTGTTTTTTGAAAAAAATCCCGACCCATCACAGGGTAATCGTAAAGCTGGAGTACGTCAATTTCACGATGACAAGCCAAGTTTCTGCTCACCGGTGGCGGATTTAGTCAATAGTTATCCGATTAAGGCGATGAATGTGATTAGCCATATTCGCAAAGCCACGCAAGGCACAAATTGCTTGGCTAATACCCACCCATTTGTCCGTGAGGTATGGGGCGAGGAATGGGCATTTGCGCATAATGGGCAATTACAGATGGATTTTATTGACCAGCTCAGCCCTGTGCCCACCCACTATCAGCCCGTAGGTACAACCGATTCGGAGATGGCGTTTTGTTATCTGCTCAATCGCCTCAAATCACAGTTTAGTGAGCCGCCCAGTTATGAGGTGTTATTCCAGTTTTTGACCACGATTTGTCGTGAGTTATCGGCGTTGGGTTTGTTTAATTGTCTCATTAGCAATGGCGATTGGCAGCTAGCCTATGCAGGAAGCTTGCTGTTTTTTATCACCCGTAAAGCGCCATTTGGTGAGGCGAAACTCGCTGATAGTGAGCTGTCGATTGATTTTAGCGAAGTGACCTCGCAGACCGATAAAGTCACCTTGATTACTACCATTCCTTTGACTTACAACGAACACTGGCAACAGCTGTATGTGGATGAATGTCTGATGTTTCGGGATGGCGATATTTTATTTAAAGATACGCCTGATAATCCGACCCGATTAACTATTGAAGAAGGCATTGCCATCGCCCGCAAAGTAGGGGCGAGCTTATAATATGATAAAAGTCGCCTATTCCCCTATTTTTGCTTACGACGTCCCCGAGCGTCACCGTTTCCCTATGCAAAAATATCCAATGATTGCGGAGCGGTTATTGGCGGAGGGTACATTCACCCAAGCCAATTTTTTTGCCCCGCAGCGATTGAGCGAAGACGAAATTCTCACCACACATACACAAAGGTATTGGCAGCATCTAAAACAGCAAACATTGCCCGCCAAAGAGGAACGCGCTATCGGCTTTGAGATGACGCCAAGGCTCGTTGAGCGGGAACGTGTGATTGCCCACGGCACTTATGAATGTGCCTTATTCGCCAAACAATTCGGTGTCGCGCTCAATATCGCAGGCGGTACCCACCATGCGTTTGCCGATCATGGCGAAGGGTTTTGCGTGTTTAACGATGTGGCGGTGGCGAGTAATTTATTATTGGCACGTGGACAGGCGACCCAAATTCTGACCGTGGATTTGGATGTGCATCAAGGTAACGGTACAGCGCATTTGATGGCAAATGAACCTCGGGTATTCACCTTTAGCATGCATGGCGCAAAAAACTATCCGTTTCGCAAGCAAGCATCCGATTTGGATATTGATTTGCCAAACGAGACAGGCGATGAGGCGTATTTAGCAATATTAATGGAGACGCTGCCAGCACTCATCACAAAAGTGAAACCCGATATGCTGTTTTACCAGTCTGCTGTGGATGTGCTCGCCACCGATAAGCTCGGTAAACTTGCGCTCACCCGTGACGGCTGCGCCAAGCGTGATGCGTTTGTATTTAGCCAAGCCAAAGCCCATGGGATTCCTGTGGCGGTGGTGATGGGTGGCGGCTACTCAGAAAACATCGACGATGTGGTTGAAGCCCATTGCAATACCTTTCGCACGGCAAAAAAGCTGTATGAGTGAGTGTTAAGAGATAAAAAAAGCCCTGTTTCACAGAGCTTTTAAATTCACAGAGCTTTTAAAATAAACCGTTGTTCTGCTAATCAATGCGCTAATGCATACACTGATAATTAGGCTAATACTTTCTCAAGCGCCTGCTTAAAACGGCTGACGGTACCATCGACATCTGTTAATTTATCTAACCCAAATAGCCCCAAACGGAATGTTTTAAAGCTGTCAGGCTCGCCAACTTTCAAGGGTACGCCGCCTGCAATTTGTAAGCCTTGGGCTGCAAATGCGGCACCTTTGTGCATATCATCACGCTCAGTATAGACCACAATCACACCGGGCGCTTGGTAGCCTTTAGCTGCGACGCTGATAATATGATGTTGATTGAGAACGGATAGTATTTTTTCACCCAATTCAAATTGGGCGCTTTTGAGTTTATCAAGTCCAATCGCTTCGGCTTCTTTGACGGTATCGCGGAATTTGGTCAGCCCATCGGTTGGCATCGTCGCATGATACGCATGACCGCCATTTTCATAAGCGCGCATGATAGTGAGCCACTGTTTGAGATCGAGCCCAAAACTGGTCGATTCGGTGGCTTCCACTTTGGCAACGGCTGTTTCATTCATCATCACTAGCCCCGCACATGGCGTGCTTGACCAGCCTTTTTGTGGCGCAGAGATGAGTACGTCAATGCCCAACGCTTTCATATCAAGCCACACGCAGCCTGAGGCGATACAGTCAATGACCAGTAAACCACCGACACTATGCACCGCATCGGCAAGTTGTTTGATGTAGTCATCAGGTAGCATCAAGCCTGCCGCGGTTTCGACATGGGGGGCAAATACCACCGCAGGTTTTTTAGATTGAATCTCAGCGACAGCTGCCTCGATTGCCACTGGTTCAAACTGCTGTTGCTGCCCAATTGAATCGCTGTTGTCACCGATGTGTGCGGTCAGGACAGTCACGTCATCCGTGATACGACCTTTTTCAAGGATTTGCGTCCAGCGAAAACTAAAAAAGCCGTTACGGATGATGAGCACTGTTTGGTCAGTGGCAAGCTGGCGTGCAACCGCTTCCATACCGTAACTCCCTGTACCCGGCACGATTGCCACCGCATCGGCGTTATACACGTTTTTTAAACTTGTGGACAAATCATTCATCACGGTTTGGAATTTTTTGGACATGTGATTGAGCGAGCGGTCGGTGTAGACCACAGAGTATTCTAATAAACCGTCTGGATCAATATCTTGGCGTAGCGCTGGCATGAGACTCTCCTTTAATATCGTTGTCTTTACGCAAAATCGCAAATAAAATTAGTCTAGCAAAAAAGCCCTTTTAAAAAACAAAAAAATTGTAGAGCGGTTGTTAAAGTTTTTGTTATCAATGGCGCAGCGATTAAGCCAAAAACTGTCCGCAGCAGCGTTTGTATTTCTCACCACTGCCGCAGGGGCAAGGCTGCTTTTGGGTGACAGACATGACTACTGTCGGATCCAAAAAATACCAACGGCTATTGCCATGGGTAGGAATATTCACAAAGGTGGATAGCTCATAATGGACGCCTTTGCTGTCTAAACCTTTGTTGTCTAGAGCACCTAAGTCCAAACCCGCTGAATGCACAGCCGATGCATGAGGCAAGTGAAAGTAGGCTTTAAACTCAACTTGTGCATGGCGTTTGCCAAGTTTTGCTAGATGGTTGACGACCTCAAGTCCTGCCCAATCGGTCTGCTGTGCCCAGTCGCTAATTGCTTGGGTGTTAAGTAGCGGCTGCTGAAAAGGTGCGGTAGTGGCAACGATATATTCGACATGTTGAAGCACAAATGCCGCGTACCGAGCGCGCATTAGCTGTGCTGCGGTATCGGCGATTTTTTGCCCCAAATGCAGGGGCGCACAGCAATCAGCATAAGACAATGTAGAGCCGCACGGGCAAGGTGACGTATGTATCATGTTAATGAATGTTCGGTAGGTTGATGGCGGTAGGCAAGATATTTTTCTTTAAAATAAGCCAGCTAATGGGGTCTTGTAGCGTCTGCCAAAATAGTTTAAACGGCGGGGCAAACACAATCAGCGCAGCCAACACGGCATATAAGCCCAAATACCAGCCTACTTGATCGAATTTAAACACTTTAAACGCGGTACCAAAAGATTTTTTGACACTCAGCCCTAACAGGTTGACGCTAAACATTTCATCTAACAGCAGATGAACAATGGCGCCAAACATCAAAAACAGCCCCAAAAACCAACTAATAACAGCGCCTTGCTTAAAGCCATAGAAGCTGGCGTACACGAGGGTCATCGCCATAATCCCCAGATAGGGAATCGAGTGCACGATACCGCGGTGCACCGTCAATTTGCTATATAAATTAAACACACCGTAGCGCATCAGCAAATAAGATGCTAACCACAATCCTGCCAATGCCACCAACGAAAACTGCCCGACACACAAGATGACAATAAAAAATGCCGTCAGCAGCGATACGACATTAAATCCTACGGTCGCGGGTACCGAGTGATCCAAATCAATATCGGGCAGCAAGCCACCAATGGTACCAGCCACCACACACATCAAATATTCTGGCGCAGTCAGCATCCCTGCCTTATAAATCACCAAGCCAGTGATACCACTGGCAACAAAAGCCACGCTTATGTGGGTGTTAAAATTTGCCATAGTCTTCGCCCAGTTTCCCAATAGCTTAAAATCAGCGAGTCAAAACTCAAGTGGTAAAATCCCGAGTGGTAAAATTTAGTGGCTAAAATCATATAGCTTAAAGCAGATAGCCAAAAAGTCATTTATCCCATACGCAATTGCGCGCTCAATTATATGCTAATTTTGATGACAAAGCGTCAACTGAGCGCAAGGAAAATTGATCTTGTGGGGTAGGGCATGGGAAAAAGCAAAATGCTGTAACCTATGTAATCTAGCGTGGGTCAAGGCAACACTAGATAGCAAAAACTTTTACTAGAGCCAGACATCAAAAACAAAAAAGCCATTGTCCGTCAGACAATGGCCTTTTTAAAATAAGTGGCGTCCCCACGGGGATTCGAACCCCGGTTACCGCCGTGAAAGGGCGATGTCCTAGGCCTCTAGACGATGGGGACGCAATCGCACGAGGTGCTCTAAGCAGACTTAATAGTGGTGGAGCTAAGCGGAGTCGAACCGCTGACCCCTTGCATGCCATGCAAGTGCTCTACCAACTGAGCTATAGCCCCATTTTTGGGAATTATTTAGACTGCTTTGCCTAAGAGTGCGCGTATTTTATTGAAAACTGATTTTGCTGTCAAGATGATTTTTGCCTAAAAACACAAAATTTTTACCCATTCTTGCTATAATGATGCCTGCTTAATGTTGCCTTCATATAACGACTGTAGATTAGTTATATTTTGTTGTTTTGTCTAAACTTATAAGGATAGCCCATGTGGTTGGTTGATTTTATTTTGCATATCGGTGACCATTTACAAGAATTGGTCAAAAATTATGGCAATTGGATTTATGCGATTTTGTTTGCCATTGTGTTTTGTGAGACGGGTCTGGTGGTGTTGCCATTTTTGCCCGGGGATTCGATGTTATTTGCCGCAGGCACCATTGCCGCAGTGGGCGATATGAATATCTTTGTGCTGATTGGTTTATTGATTGTGGCGGCAATATTGGGCGATTTTGTCAATTTTGAGATTGGCAAACACTTTGGGCAAAAGTTATTTTCTAATCCCAATTCCAAGATTTTTAAGCAAAGCTATTTGCAAAAAACCCACGATTATTATGAAAAATACGGCGGACGCACCATTATTATTGCCCGTTTTATTCCCATTGTACGCACTTTCGCGCCGTTTGTAGGCGGGATGGGTAACATGAATTATGCCCAGTTTGCTCGCTATAACATCGTTGGCGCGGTATTATGGGTCGTATCTTTTACCACGCTAGGCTATTTTTTTGGTCAATTACCCTTTGTCAAAGAACATTTTTCGTGGATTATGATTGCCATTATTGTGTTTTCGGTCGTGCCTATGGTGATTGAAATTATTCGCCATCGCAAGGATCAATAATTGAATTAGTCTTCAAAAATAACGCTAACTGCCAAAGTCAATCTAGCATTTAGCGTTGCCTTCCAAATTTAGATTTTATCAGCCACTTATCATCGCTAGGATTCAATTTATAAAAATTCGATAGTCGGCTATAATAGCCGCTAATTTGAAATTTTTGTAAAATTGAGAAATCCATGTCAAAAGTCCGCACCCGTATTGCCCCAAGCCCCACAGGCTTTCCCCACGTTGGCACCGCCTATATCGCACTATTTAACCTTGCCTTTGCCAAAGCGCATGGCGGCGACTTTATCCTACGCATTGAAGACACCGACCAAACGCGCTCCACCGCGCAATCTGAAAAAATGATTTTGGACGCCCTGCGCTGGGTCGGTCTTGACTGGGCAGAAGGTCCAGACGTCGGCGGTCCACATGCACCGTATCGCCAAAGCGAACGCAAAGACATCTACAAACAATACGCCGAAGAACTGTTGGACAAAGGTCATGCGTTCCGCTGTTTTGCCACAGCCGAAGAGTTAGATCAAATGCGAGCCGAACAAATGGCGCGGGGTGAAACCCCAAAATATGACGGTCGCTATGCGAACCTTTCCCGTGAACAATCGGACAAGCTCGCCGCCGCAGGCAAACCATTTGTCATTCGCATGCGTGTGCCAGACGAGGGTGTATGTAAATTTGACGATATGCTACGTGGCGAGGTCGAGATTCCTTGGTCACAAGTGGATATGCAAGTGCTACTTAAAACCGACGGTCTACCAACCTACCATTTGGCAAACGTGGTCGATGACCATTTGATGCAGATTACCCACGTCATCCGTGGCGAAGAGTGGATTAGCTCTGCCCCAAAACATCAACTGTTGTATAAATATTTTGGTTGGGATATGCCCGTACTTTGTCATATGCCACTGCTCAGAAACCCCGACAAATCCAAACTATCGAAACGCAAAAACCCAACGTCTATCACTTATTACCGTGATGCAGGTGTGTTGCCAGAAGCCTTGCTCAATTATTTGGGACGGATGGGCTACTCCATGCCAAATGAAGCCGAAAAATTCACCTTGGATGAAATGATTGCCAGTTTTGACATCAAACGGGTATCGCTTGGCGGTCCGATTTTTGACGTGGAAAAACTCACTTGGCTCAATGGCGAATGGTTGCGTTCACTGTCACCCGAAGCCTTAAAAACCAAAATTCTCGATTGGGCAAATGACAGCGACAAACTCACCGCGATTGCCAAAGCCATTCAGCCACGCATTAACTTGTTGTCGGATGCGGTGAATTGGTCGGGATTTTATTTTCAAAACTTGCCAATGATTAGTGAGGTGGACTTTGAGCATAAAGTGTTATCCACTGAGCAAACCGTGGAGATTCTACAACTTGCGCAATGGCAGTTAGAAACCCTGCCTGTGTGGACGGAGGAGAATATCCAAGCGGTATTGTCTGGCTTGGCAGGCGAGATGGGCATTAAATTGCGTGATTTTATGTCACCATTTTTTATTGCCATCGCAGGTAGCAAGTCAAGCACGCCTGTGATGAATTCAATGTATTTGATTGGGGCGGATATGACATTGCAGCGCCTGCGTCATGCCATTGAGGTGTTGGGCGGTGTCAGTAAGAAAAAAGCCAAAGAATTGGAAAAACGTCATAAAGCATTGCCAAGCTTTTTGACCCAATAAGCTTAATTGTTTTGTATAAAAGTCCGTCGCTATGGCGGATTTTTTATTTTAATGGCAGTAACCTAGGGTCATGCTAAATAACATGAATAAACCTAACAAAAATGGTATCATACCTAGCAAAATCAGATTCTAATTTTTACAATTTAAAGGTAATCATCATGGCAAATCTTCAAAACGAACTCGCCCAAGTACAGCATATCAGCGGTGAATTACACACCAATGCCCACGCCAAAATCGGTATGGTGGTAGGACGTTTTAACAGCTTTGTGGTAGAAAGTTTGGTCAGCGGCGCGATTGATACCTTACTGCGTCATGGTATCGCAGGTAGCAATATTACGGTCGTGCGTGTACCGGGTGCTTGGGAAATTCCACTGGCGGTTGCCCGTATGGCACAAACCGATAAATTTGACGCTATTATCGGCTTAGGCGCGGTGATTCGTGGAAGCACGCCGCACTTTGATTTTGTCGCTGGTGAATCTGCCAAAGGCTTGGGCGCGATTGGGCTGGATTATGACGTGCCTGTTATTAATGCGATTTTGACCACAGACAGCATCGAACAAGCCATTGAGCGCTCTGGCACCAAAGCAGGTAACAAAGGCTCAGAAGCAGCCATGGTCGCGCTTGAGATGATTAACGTGTTGGGTCAAATTGACGCACAAATGGCTGGTGAATAAGGTAGCAATATGACTGACAATTCAACCCACACCACACCACAGCAGGCGAGTCAAGACAACGCCGTCAATTATAAAACCAGCCTGACCGCGATTCGTAAAGCACGCCGTTTTGTGGTGCAAGGGTTATATGAATGGTTACTCACTGGCAATCCATCGCACGAAATCGAAGCGCATACCCGCAGTGAGAATGCCATGCACACGGTGCATTTGGGCTATTATCACGAGCTATTGAGCAAAATCATTGAGCAAAGCGATGACTTAATCGCCTATATCGACAGCCTACTTGATCGCCCTTGGACACGTCTAGATAAAGTGGAGCAAGCGGTATTGCTTGTCGGTGCGTATGAGATGAAGCAGCACTTGGAAGTGCCTTACAAAGTAGTGATTGATGAAGCGATTCAGCTCAATACCCATTTTGGCTCATCAGATGGCTATAAAATGATTCATGTGGTGATGGATAAAATCGCCAAAGACGCGCGTATGCCTGAAGTAGAAGCAGATGCCAAAAAAGCCAAAACAGAGGATGCACCGCAGCCGCCATCGCAAGCGACCACTGAAGAAGAAAAATAATACCGTAAAGGGCGTACTCGCTACGTCCTTTTATGCTCGATACGGATGGCTAAGATGTCCGAATTTTCTTTGATTTATCAACATTTTCAACACTGCACACGCAACAATCCTTTGACCCAAGTGGGTATTGGGGATGATTGCGCGATAAGCAGTATGCCAAGTGATTGTGAACTGGTGAGCTGTATTGACACGCTGGTTGCAGGTCGGCATTTTCCCTTATCAACATCCGCTTATGCCATCGGCTATAAATCGGTCGCGGTCAATTTATCCGATTTGGCAGCGATGGGGGCGACACCCTATGCGATATTGCTGGGTATTAGCTTGCCTGCTAAGCTTGCACAGGATGACTGGCTCAAACCATTCACCCAAGGCATCGCGGACATTTGCAACCGATTTGATGTCGAGCTTATCGGTGGCGATACCACCCAATCAAACACCTTAACCATCTCTGTCACTGCACTGGGTTTTGTGCCAGCTGGGCAAGCTATTACCAGACGTGGCGCGAAAGTCGGTGATATCATCTGTGTGAGCGGCGAGATTGGCTCAGCAAGTTTTGCGTTACAGCAGATTTTACACGCTGAAAAATTTGAGCGGCACAATATCGCTTTACAATCAATCGCTTTACAACCAATCGCTTTACAGCCGGCACTCGATTTACCTGTTCCGCAAGTTGAGCTCGGGCAAAAATTACGTGGGTTTGCCCATAGCATGATTGATATTTCAGACGGGCTAGGGCAGGATTTGGGTCATATCCTAACCGCATCACAGGTGGGCGCGGTGGTTGATTTGGCCAATATTCCAACGCATCCACAATTACAAGCTTTGCCTAATGCTGATAAGTGGCAACATCAGCTCAATGGCGGTGATGATTATCAGCTGTGCTTTACCATGAGTGAGCAAAATTTTGTCAAATTTAATCAACAGTTTTCGGATAAAATTTTTGCCATTGGCAAAATTGTCACAGAAAACGGCTTGACGCTGACTTATAATAACCAACCAATTGAATTTTCGATCACTGGCTATCAGCATTTTTAGCCAAAGAACTCCCTATGACTCAACTGCATAAACCCGACGTCCGTAAAGCCAATGTTTGCCCGCCTTGTCCGCCAACCGCGAGCATTTGGGAAAAGCTGATTTATTGGCTCGGTATCGGCTTAGGCTCAGGATTGCCAAAGCGCGCTGCTGGGACGTGGGGCACGGTGGGCGGACTGGTGGTTGCCATTCCGATGTTATGGCTTGGGTTTTGGGGGTTTTTGGCGGTTACGGTGGTGGGTGCTCTAGTCGGTAGTTATATCTGCGGTAAAACGTCTGATTTGATGGGTGTACACGATGACCCGCATATCGTATGGGATGAATGGGTCGGCATGTGGGTGTCACTCTTGCCAATTTTATGGCTGCATTTCTACGATGATGCTTTATTGCAAGGTCATCAGTTAAGTTTACTGCTACTATACTTTGCTACATTTGTCGCGTTTCGTTTTTTTGATATTTTAAAACCCTTTCCGATTAAATGGGTAGATAAAAATGTCAGTGGCGGTTTTGGTATTTTGATTGATGACATTTTGGCGGGGCTGATGGCAGGGGTTGTGCTAATAGTCTTTATAAGTGTGCTCGTTACTTATGTTTAACCTGTTGTATCATTAAAATTAGTTTAAAAAAAATAAGGAATTCCCATGACCAACTTAACCACCATCATCATGGCAGCGGGCAAAGGCACTCGCATGAAATCGAGCAAGCCAAAAGTGCTACAACCGCTGGCAGGCAAGCCTTTACTACATCACGTACTCGCCACTGCCAAACAATTGGGTAGCCAAAAAAATATCATTATCTATGGTTTTGAAGGTCAGCAAGTCAAAGATGCCTTTGCCGATGAACAAATTGATTGGGTCGAGCAAGCTGAGCAATTGGGCACGGGTCACGCGGTGCAAATGACTTTGCCGGTGTTGCCTAAAGAGGGTAAAAGCTTGATTTTATCAGGCGACGTGCCACTTATTGGCGTCGATACCTTGCAGAAATTGGCAAATACAGACAGCCGTTTTGCCATGCTGACCCTAAACTTAGCCAACCCATTTGGCTTGGGGCGTATTGTGCGTGACAACGACCAAGTAATCGCCATTGTCGAAGAAAAAGATGCCAACGATGAGCAAAGAAAAATCACTGAGATTAATAGCGGTGTGTACTGTGTCGCCAATGATATTTTGCACAAGTACCTCAATAACTTGACCAATAACAATGCCCAAGGCGAATATTACCTGACCGATATCGTCAAAATGGCGGTAGATGACGGCATCGAAATCGCCACCGTATCCCCGACCCATCAGTTTGAAATCGAAGGCGTGAATGACCGTCTGCAGTTGGCAAATCTAGAGCGTACTTGGCAAACACATCAAGCCCAAGCGCTGATGCAACAAGGGGTACATTTGATTGACCCAAGCCGTTTTGATTTACGCGGTTCGCTCAAAGTTGGCAAAGATGTGCAAATTGATATTAATGTCATCATTGAAGGTGACTGTGAGCTAGGTGATAACGTCAAAATCGGTGCAGGTTGTATCATCAAAAACAGCAAAATCGCCAGTGGCACGGTGGTGCAACCTTACAGTCTATTTGACAATGCGGTAGTAGGCGCAGACAACCAAATTGGACCATTTGCCCGTCTGCGCCCCAATGCGGTCACTGACAAAGAGGTGCATATCGGTAACTTTGTGGAGCTTAAAAACACCCAAATGGCAAGCGGCGCTAAAGCCAATCATTTGGCGTATTTGGGCGATGCCACCATTGGACAAAAGACCAATATTGGCGCAGGCACCATCACTGCCAATTATGATGGCGTTAATAAGTTTAAAACCGAAATCGGTGATGAGGTCAGAATTGGCTCAAATGCGGTGCTGATTGCCCCTGTGACCATTGGTGACCGTGCCACCATTGGCGCAGGCAGTGCCATCAGTAAAGCCTGCCCTGCCGAAAAACTGTCTATCGCCCGTGGCAAACAAGTCACCATTGAGGGTTGGCAACGTCCTGAGAAAGTTTCAAAGTAGCTATTAATCAGTTAGGATAATCAGTGAGGACTCGTTTTTTTATCAAGCATCAAAAAGCCGTCACACGCGGGTTTATCGCTTTGGTTGTGCTGGTTTGTTTGACCCTACACGGTTTTATGTTAAAAGAGGTGCATTATACAATTACCTCGCCAAAACTCACGGGTCAAGATGGTTTCACTATTGCACTGATTACTGACTTACACGGGTGTTATTATGGTCAGAATCAAAAGACATTGGTGGATTTATTGGTCAAAAATAAGCCAAATGTGATTTTGTTGGGCGGTGACATTTATGATGATAAGATTGCCTTTACGTACACCGATGTTTTATTGGCGCAGCTAAGCGATATTGCCCCAACGTATTATGTGGACGGTAATCACGAAAATTGGCTATCTAGCGCACAATATCAAGCGGTATTGGATAAAGTGCAACAGCATGGCATTACCATTATTCATGGCAAACAAGTGTCAATCACCAATACCAATATTCATTTATATGGTGTTTCTGACCCAGCCAGCGGTGGCTTTGATAAAGACTTGCAAACAGTCGGTAAATTAGCACAACCACAATACCTCAATGTTTTATTATCGCATCGCCCAGAGCGTATTGAAGATTATCGGGCTTATCCATTTGACTTGGTCATGTCAGGACATGCTCATGGCGGACAATGGCGATTGCCTTTTTTGCTCAATGGTGTGTTTGCGCCTAATCAAGGGTTATTTCCCAAATATGCAGGTGGCTGGTATCAGTTTTTTGATCGCGGACAAACCACGCATTTGATTGTCAGTCGCGGGCTAGCGCGAGAAAGTACTCGATTACCACGATTTTTTAATCGCCCAGAACTGGTGTTTGTTGACATAAATAAACGCTAAAATAGCGTGGTTATAGTGGATAATACTCAAGAATAGTCTAACGATTTGGGATTATTCTTTTAACCGATAATTTAAACCCTTAAATTATCAAAACTTAACTCTGATACTAAGGAACAGTTATGTGCGGTATCGTTGGCGCCATTCGTGCGCAAGACAATGTGGTAGATTTTTTAACCGATGGCTTAAAACGCCTAGAATATCGGGGTTATGACTCATCGGGTATTGCAGTGCAAACCGATGAAGGACTCAAACGCGTGCGCCGAGTGGGGCGTGTTGCTTTGATGGAAGCCGCTGCCAAAGAGCGTGGCGTGTATGGTCACACCGGCATCGGTCACACTCGCTGGGCAACTCACGGCGGTGTCACTGAGCCAAACGCGCATCCGCATATCTCAGGTGATTTGATTTCGGTGGTACATAACGGTATCATCGAAAACTTCGAAGCTGAGCGCGCTCGCCTTCAGCAAAATGGCTATCATTTTGAGTCACAAACCGACACTGAGGTCATCGCCCATGCGGTGCATCAGCACTACGTACAAAACGGCGGTGATTTATTCAAAGCGGTACAAGCGGCGACCCAACAATTTCATGGCGCGTATGCAATTGCTGTGATTGCCAACGATATGCCACAAAACATGGTGGTGGCGCGTATGGGCTGTCCGTTACTCATTGGCTTAGGTGAACATGAAACCTTTATCGCATCGGATGTCTCAGCAGTTGTCGCCTTTACCCGTCAAATCATGTATCTTGAAGATGGCGATATTGCGCAGTTGACGGCAGATGGCGTGGCACAAATGATTGACAAACAAGGCAATCCAGCGACCCGCAAAGCTACTACTTCGCAAGTGTCATTAGCGTCTCTTGAGCTAGGGGCTTATAGCCACTTTATGCAAAAAGAAATCTACGAGCAGCCAAAAGCAGTGTCAGATACCGCCGAAATCTTTTTGGATGCCGGGTTTATCGCCAACAACTTTGGTGAAAATGCTGAAGCCGTTTTCAATGATATCGACAGTATTAAGATTCTTGCCTGTGGCACGTCATATTATGCTGCATCGACCGCCAAATATTGGTTGGAAAGTATTGCCAAAATTGCCACCGATGTCGAAATCGCTAGCGAATACCGTTATCGTGAGGTGATTGCCAATCCAAAACAATTGATTATCACCATCTCGCAATCAGGGGAAACGCTAGATACCATGGAGGCGCTAAAATACGCACAAGCCATGGGTCACAAACACAGTCTATCCATCTGTAACGTGATGGAATCCGCCTTGCCTCGCGCCAGTGAGCTAGTAGTCTACACCCGAGCCGGTGCGGAGATTGGGGTCGCCTCAACCAAAGCCTTTACCACCCAGTTAGTGGCTTTATTTGGTTTAGCGGTGACACTCGGTCGTGTGCGGGGCTATGTGGATGACACTAAACTGGTCGAATACACCAATGCGCTGCGCAGCTTGCCCAATGATATTCAATATGCGCTCAATCTTGAGCCACAGATTAGCAGCTGGTCAAGCAAATTTGCTGATAAGCCAAGCGCGCTGTTTTTGGGACGTGGTATTCATTACCCGATTGCATTAGAAGGCGCATTGAAGCTCAAAGAAATCACCTACATTCATGCAGAAGCCTATCCCGCTGGCGAATTAAAACACGGTCCATTGGCATTGGTTGATGAAAACATGCCTGTGGTGGTGATAGCGCCAAATGACAGCCTACTTGATAAAGTCAAAGCCAATATGCAAGAAGTCTCGGCGCGTGGCGGTGAGTTGTTTGTATTTACCGATCTTGACAGTGATTTTTCCGATAGTGAGGGCGTACACGTGATTCGCACCCCACGTCATATTGGCGTGTTATCGCCCATTGTACACACGATTCCTGTCCAGTTGTTGTCTTACCATGTTGCGCTTGCCAAAGGTACAGACGTTGATAAACCCCGTAATTTGGCCAAGAGCGTCACGGTGGAATAAGCTAAGCTGACACAAAAAAACCGCTAACGATTAGCGGTTTTTTTGTGGACAAAGTATTAAGAAGGGTCATCATCATAGGTATAATAGCTATTTGCGGTTTCATCAAAGCTGTCGATACGCTCAGGGTAATTGCCTTCATTAAAGCGCTTTTCGCTGTGCTCATGAGCGTGACGCACATCGTGATTGTAAGCAATTAAAGCCTCATTATTTGCCAAAAAACTATCAGGATTTGCCATGACCCACATTTGGTTAAAAACATCTGAGCGCGCCGATAAATTCAGTAACACGCCAGGTTCTGTAAAATAATAAAACTTGGATAATAGCTTAATCTGCCCATTTTCCAGTCGTCTGGCGATATGATACGCTTGTAAATCTTTTGGGTGGTGTAAACCCACCGCACCGACAATCGCTGCCAATGATTTAAGCGTGTTTTTATGAAAATTATAGACCCGCTGTGCCTTATCAGGAATATGTAATGCCCGCTGACGATACGGGTCTTGGGTGGCAACCCCAGTTGGGCATTTGTTGGTATGGCATGCGCGCGATTGGATACAGCCCACCGCAAACATAAAGCCACGCGCGGAGTTACACCAATCTGCACCCAGTGCTAGCATGCGAGCGATATCAAAGGCAGAGATGATTTTACCACTGACACCGATTTTGATTTTGTCACGCACCCCCGCACCCACCAGCGTGTTGTGCACAAGCAAAAAGCCATCGAGTAGCGGCATGCCAACATTATCCATAAACTCAACAGGCGCAGCCCCTGTACCGCCTTCTGCGCCATCAACCACGATAAAATCAGGGTAATTATCTGCTTCAATCATGGCTTTGACAATTGCCATAAATTGCCAAGGCTGTCCGACACACAGCTTAAAACCAACCGGCTTGCCCCCTGACAATTCACGCAGCTGTTGCCAAAACTGCACCATCTCACGCGGGGTAGTAAAGGCTGAGTGGCTGGCTGGGGAAACGCAGTCTGCATCCATCGGCACATCACGGGTTTTGGCAATTTCGGGGGTGATTTTTTCTTTGGGCAATACCCCGCCTTTACCAGGTTTTGCTCCTTGCGACAGCTTGATTTCAATCATTTTGACTTGCTCAATGCGCGAGCGTTCAGCAAATTTTTCGGGACTAAACGTGCCATCGTGATTACGGCATCCAAAATACCCGGTACCCAGCTCCCAAATCAAATCGCCGCCATGTTTTTTATGGTACGGACTAATCGCACCTTCACCTGTATCATGAGCAAATCCACCGAGTTTTGCGCCCTGATTGAGCGCTTCAATTGCCGCGGCTGACAGGCTGCCAAAACTCATGGCTGAGATATTAAACACCGACATCGAGTAAGGCTGTAGACATCGTTCACCGCCCACCAGAATACGAAAATTGGTTTCTTTGAGGGGATAGCTAAGGGTGGATTGTAAAAACCATTCTTTGCCAGATTGGTATAGATTTTCTAAGGTACCAAAGGCATTGGTATCACTGACATTTTTGGCACGTTGATAGGCAAGCGCACGCTGCTGGCGCGAAAATGGCACGGCGGCTTGGTCATCTTCAATCAAATACTGGCGCAGTTCAGGTCGGAACTCTTCCAACAGATAACGAATATGTCCCGAAATTGGATAGTTACGCAAGACGGCATGGTGGACTTGCATCAAATCATAAATGCCCACTACAAAGCCCACCAGACCAATCACTATCAGCCACCATTTGAGTAGCACAATCCCCAGGGCAAGGATAGCAAAGGCAATGGCAAACACGCTGTAGCGAAACACAACGCCTTGTAAATAGGGCTCTTTATGGGTAGGGGTTACCGTGATATCAGTGCGCTTGTCAACCATGACAATCTTCCTTATAAGATAAAATCGCGGACAAAATGATCATCGCAAATTTGTGATTATTTTAAATGATGGAGAGGGTAATGCGATGGCAAAATGGTCAATCACTTGTCAGACGTGTGGTGTGACAAGTGATTGTGTGATTAAAATTGTGTGATTAGGCTTGAAGGGCAGCGGCGTGGTGAGCAAAATGGTCAGTGATAAAACTACTGATAAAATAGTAGCTATGGTCATAACCGTCCTGCATCCGTAGCGTCATCGGATAATTGGCATCTTTGGCAGCTTGGGCAAAAAGCTCAGGTTTGAGCTGCTCAGCCAAAAATTCATCCCCGCTACCTTGGTCAATCAATAGTGGTAATTTTTTGCTATGCGCAGACTGTTTTATCCACGCTAAGCTATCGTAGTTTGCCCAGGTGCTTTGGTCATCGCCTAGATAAGCGCTAAAGGCTTTTTGTCCCCAAGGCACTTGTGACGGTGCGACGATGGGGGAAAAAGCCGACACGCTAGCATAGCGCTGGGGATTGCGAAGGGCAATCATCAGCGCGCCATGCCCGCCCATACTATGACCAAAAATACTGCGCTGGTCATTGGCAGGGAAGTGCTGTTCGATGAGATTAGGCAATTCATCGACGATATAATCATACATCTGAAAATGCGTTGCCCAAGGCGCTTGGGTGGCATTGACATAAAAGCCTGCCCCTTGCCCCAAATCATAAGCGCTGTCGTCAGGCACATCGTTACCGCTCAAATCGACACCCCTAGGACTGGTATCGGGTGCCACCACAATCACGTTGTGACGACTGGCATACTCAGCAAACCCAGATTTTTGAATAAAGTTTTGCTCAGTGCAAGTCAGCCCTGACAGCCAATACAGCACCGCACATTTTTGAGCGGTTGGTTCAGCTGTTTCATTGACGATAGCTTTGGGTGGCAAATAGATGGCAAATTTCATCTCCGTGTGTGTGGTAGCACTGGTATGCTGCCACACTTGTAGGTCACCACCGTGCAATTTATGCGATTCAATTTTTTTCATGGTGAATTTTCCATTCTTTTTAATGCCAAGTTTAGTAATGGTTTAGTAATGCAACACTGAACGAATGGACTCACCTTTATGCATCAAATCAAATGCGGTATTGACATCTTCAAGACCCATGGTATGGGTGACAAAAGGTGCCAGTTGGATATCACCATGCATGGCTTGCTCCACCATACCTGGCAGTTGTGAGCGACCTTTCACCCCACCAAATGCAGAGCCTAACCAGCGGCGACCTGTCACCAGTTGGAACGGGCGAGTGGAAATCTCTTGACCTGCGCCCGCGACACCAATAATCACGCTTTGACCCCAGCCACGATGCGCGCATTCAAGTGCCGAGCGCATGACATTGACGTTACCGATACATTCAAAACTGTGATCCACACCCCAACCTGTCATCTCAACAATCACTTGTTGAATGGGTTGGTCATAATCTTTTGGATTAACAAAATCAGTCGCGCCAAACTCACGGGCTAACTCAAATTTGTCGGGATTGGTGTCAACCGCAATAATACGGCCTGCTTTGGCAAGTTTGGCACCTTGAATCACAGCAAGCCCAATACCGCCAAGCCCAAACACCGCGACGCTATCGCCTTCTTGTACTTTAGCGGTGTTTTTTACCGCACCTAGTCCTGTGGTCACGCCGCAACCTAATAGACAGACCTGCTCAGGATTGGCTTCAGGATTGATTTTGGCAAGCGACACCTCAGCAACGACAGTATATTCACTAAATGTTGAACAGCCCATATAGTGATAAATTGGCTGACCTTGATAGCTAAAACGGGTGGTACCATCAGGCATCACCCCTTTACCTTGGGTAGCACGCACCGCGATGCATAGGTTGGTTTTGTCACTTTTACAAAATAGACATTCACCACATTCAGCCGTATATAGCGGAATGACGTGATCACCAGGTTGTACACTGGTTACCCCTTCACCGACTGCCATCACAATACCTGCGCCTTCATGACCTAAAACCGCTGGAAAAACCCCCTCAGGGTCATCGCCACTCAAGGTAAATGCGTCCGTATGACAAACACCCGTATGGGTAATTTTGACGAGTACTTCACCTTTACGCGGTGGTTCAACGTCGATTTCGACGATTTGTAATGGTTCTCCCGCAGCAAAAGCTACCGCAGCACGCGACTTGATGGGTTTGCTAAAATCTAATGGCGCTGTGGCCGCAGTCATATCAGTCATCGGTTTATCCTTATTATATGGGTTTAATTAAAAATGCCTTTGATCGGCATTATAACATGACTAATTATCGCATGATTAAGCTTAGAATTGTAAGCAATTGAGTTTAATTAAATCATCATTAAAATTAAAAATTTGAATTGGATTTTTAAAAATATTTAACAAATGAAAAACTATGAGAAACTATGAAAAAAAACGCCTGTAACTACAGACGTTTTTTTAAATCTAAGCAGCGATTAAGCGGGTTGTTTATCGGCTTTAACCACATTGATGAGATTATCAACAACCTCTGGTTCTGCCAAGGTTGAAGTATCACCCAAACCTTCAAATTCATGCGCGGCAAGTTTACGCAGAATACGGCGCATGATTTTACCGGAGCGCGTTTTTGGTAAGGCTTCGACCAAATATAGCGAGTCTAAGTTGGCGATTGGACCAATCTCACTACGGACATGACGGTTGATTTCACCTTTGAGCATCTCGCTTGGCTCTTCGCCTGATTTTAAGATGACGTAAGCGGCAATGCCTTGTCCTTTAAGCTCATGCGGCATACCCACAATCGCCGCTTCAGCGACGGAAGGATGCGATACTAACGCACTTTCAATCTCTGCCGTACCTAGGCGATGCCCAGAGACGTTTAAGACATCATCTACACGACCTGTGATCCAATAATGACCGTCTTCATCGCGCAGGGCACCATCACCTGTGAAGTAAGCGCCGGGATAGGTGCTAAAGTAAGTTTCTAAAAAGCGTTTATGGTCTCCCCAAATGGTACGCATTTGACCTGGCCAACTATCTTTGATGATTAAGTTGCCTTCGGCAGCGCCCGTTAATTCGGCACCTTCGGCATCGACAATCGCTGGCTTGATGCCATACAGCGGATTCATCGCGGAGCCAGGTTTGAGATCAACCGTATTCGGGATTGGCGTCATCAAAATACCCCCGGTTTCAGTTTGCCACCAAGTATCAACAATCGGACAACGACCTTCGCCCACCACCTTATAATACCAGTTCCAAGCTTCAGGATTGATAGGTTCACCCACCGAGCCCAACAGACGTAAGCTAGAACGGTTTGATTTACGGACGTAATCATCGCCTTCTTTCATCATCGCGCGAATGGCGGTTGGCGCAGTATACAAGATGGTAACGTCATGCTTATCAACGATATGACCGATACGCGCCCAATCTGGGTACTGCGGCACCCCTTCAAACATCACGGTTGTTGTGCCGTTGGCAAGCGGTCCATACACCACATAGGTGTGACCTGTGACCCAGCCTACATCCGCGGTACACCAAAATACGTCATTGTCTTTGATATCAAACACATCACGGAAGGTGGATAGCGCATAGGTCAAATAACCACCGGTGGTGTGTACCACGCCTTTGGGCTTGCCAGTTGAGCCTGAGGTGTAAAGTAAAAACAGCGGGTCTTCGGCATTCATTGGCTCTGGTGGACAGTCTTCCGACGCATTGTCGATTAAGTTGTGATACCAAATGTCGCGGCGACCGCTCATTGGGATGGATTCACCGGTACGGTACACCACAATGACCTTTTCAACACATTCGGTGCCGTCATGATCTAGCGCACGATCCACATTTTGTTTAAGCGGCGTATGTTTGCCGCCACGCACAGATTCATCAGCGGTGATGACAATTTTTGATTGGCTATCGATGATACGGCTGGCTAGACTGTCTGCTGAAAACCCGCCAAATACCAGTGAGTGAACCGCACCAATCCGCGCACAAGCCAGCATCGCAACTGCCGCTTCAGGAATCATCGGTAAATAAATAGTGACGCGGTCGCCTTTTTTGACGCCTTTACGACGCAGTGCATTACCAAGGCGGCATACTTCTGAATGTAGCTCTTTGTATGAGATAATTTTGTGGAGTGAGGGGTGGTCGCCTTCCCAAATAATCGCAGGCTTGTAAGGGTTTTCAGCCACATGACGGTCAAGACAGTTGACCGATAGATTAAGCTCACCATCTTCAAACCATTTAATGCTAAAATTGTTTAGGTCATAATTGACGTTTTTGATTTTGGTGGGTTTTTTTATCCAATCAATCCATTCAGCGCGTTTTGCCCAAAACGCTTCGTTGTTTTCGATAGATTCTTGATAGGTCTCGGCGTATTTTTGGGGAGTGGTGTTGGCTTTAGCGGCAAATTCAGCGCTATGAGGGTAGCTCTTCATAAAACATTCCTTGTTATGACAGGTTGGTGGGGTAATACGCTAACTGGCTACGAACTGACAAACGGCTCAAATAGGTAGCGGGCTTAACTTAAAAAACAACATTTTCACCTTGATAAGCTTACATTGACAAGCTGGCAGTAACACGGGCTATCAACAGAGCCATGAAACGAGCCATCAATAAACGTCCGCTCACTATGAAAATGCAATACAATCTAATCCTTGATTTTAGAGTGCCTTTTCCTTAGTTTGGCAAAAAATCACAAATTTTGCAATGTTACTCAAGATATTTTAGGGATATTTTTTCAGATCTTGGGCAGACATCCTTATTATAAGCGGATTCCACTTTCGTCTTTTACGTAATAAATAGCGGTTATTATGCAGCAACAACATACTTCACCAAAGATTGATACGGCTCAAAATCATGCTGGGTCAACCAGCGCACCGTCCGCTTTTGCATATGATGTCATCATCATCGGGGCAGGGGCATCAGGGCTATTTTGTGCATTGACAGCGGGCAAGCGCGGACGGCGTGTACTGGTGGTTGATCATGCCAATAAAGCGGGCAAGAAAATCCTTATGAGCGGTGGTGGGCGCTGTAATTTTACCAACTATGACGTTGAGCCCAAGCATTATTTAAGTAGCAATCCGCACTTTTGCAAATCAGCATTGTCACGCTATTTAAATTGGGATTTTATTGGCATGGTTAGCCAGTATCAGATTCCCTATCATGAGCGTGAGCATGGACAACTGTTTTGTGATACCTCTGCCAATGATATTTTGCAAATGCTGCTGACCGAATGCCATACCAATCAAGTAACCATTCAATTAAAAACCGCCATCCAGCAAATCCAAGCGTTACCCGATAATACGGGGTTTGTTTTAACGGTCAATCAACCAGCTAGTCAACAGCCTCATCAACAGGCTAATCAACAGGCTAATCAAGCAGCCAATCAAAAAAGTAGCCAGCAAACCTTAACTTGTCACTCCTTGGTAGTCGCCACAGGCGGGCTGTCGATTCCGACCATGGGTGCGACAGGGTTTGGTTACCAAGTAGCGCAGCAATTTGGGCATACCATTGTGCCAACATCGGCAGGACTCGTACCCTTTACCTTTACCGATAAGATTGGCGATGCGATTAAATCGTTATCGGGGGTTAGTTTTGAGGTCATTGCGTTTAACGAGCGTATCAGTTTTAGGTTGCCCGTGCTATTTACCCATCGCGGTTTATCCGGGCCTGCGATGTTACAGCTATCGAATTATTGGCAGGTGGGCGAGCCGATTTTTATCAATTTATTCCCAAGCCTTGATATGGCAGCATTTTTAGCTGAGCAAAAAAAACAGCACCCAAAACAGCTGATCAGAACCGTGCTAAACGACCAGGTAGGCGCGGCGGCGTTACCTAAAAAAGTGATGGCTACTTTGCAAAATCTATTGTGGCAAGACATGGCTGAGACTGAGCTTGCCAATATCAAAGACGAGAAGTTAGCGCAGCTCGGTGAGCAGCTCAATGCTTGGCGTTTGACGCCATCAGGCACTGAAGGCTATCGTACAGCTGAAGTCACACGCGGCGGCGTTGCTACTGATAAAGTCTCCTCAAAAACCATGCAAAGTCAGTTACAACCGAATTTGTATTTTATCGGAGAAGTGCTCGATGTTACTGGTTGGCTAGGTGGCTACAATTTCCAATGGGCTTGGGCAAGTGGGTTTGTGGCTGGCGAAGTGGTTTAGCTATAAAATGGTTTAGGTTTGAAGTGGGTTAGGTATTGATAAACCTAAAAAAATGGTTAAAAAAGGCATCAGTGAAATGCCTTTTTTATTTTAACACATTTATTTTAATCAAGTTTGGTGGGTGTTTAGTGTTGGCGCGCAACCGGTTGTTGCAGTGCTTGAGGTAACTCAAGAATGGTCAGGTTACTGGCGGCAATATCATCGGGACGCCCGACGACCAAGGCTTCAAAACCTGTGTCAGTAGCAATGCTATTGACCACATCGACACTGCCAATTTTTTCACCTGGGTTAGGTATATCACCGGTACCTGCTACGCGGTGGAGCCAAGCTTTCGGGCTGGCCTTAAAATATAACCGCGCAATGATTTCTTGGCCTAAATAACAGCCTTTATCGTAGTCAACGCCGCCTTGTTGGTGTAGACGTAACTCTTGGGGTTGCCACAAGCCTGCGGTGGCTTTGACAATCCAGTAATTGCCTGTAGCGATACTCGCTTTTTGCCATGCTTTGCGGTTAGCGTCGGTGTCAGTGCCATTCTCTGATTCGCTAAAACTAGGTACCCCATTGTCAACAACCGCAAAAATATCACGTGGGGCTGATAAGGTGAGTTTTGAGAACGCCGCATATTTTTTGATATGCTTGGCAAACTCATCGGCACAGTCTTGGCTGATGACGATTTGGTAAGCGTCATCCGCTATTTTTCTAATCCAAATACCAAACGCAACACGCCCTTTGAGATTACTAATCGCGGTCGCTTGGAATTGGTCGCTCAGTTTGGTGACGTTGCAGGTTACTTGTCCTTGCAAGAATTTTTGGGCATCGGCACCGGTTATATCAAAGACGACGAAATCTGTCATGGTGGCTCTCTTTTTATTTACTAAAAAATTATAATCAAAGTTTTGCACAATTGGGCGCGGACTGCAATCATGCTTTATTAGGTTATGCTTGACTAAATGCTGGTTTAAGTCCTGCTTGACTAACTACTGTTACTAGGTCATCTGTCAGCGGGTTTGTCTGTACTAGCTGATTACTATTATTGGGGTAACTTATCGCGTACAATACATCAATTAACGACTGTTAAAATTTTTCTAAGATAATTGAGCGTGTGCTATGAGTTTACCTGCCTGTCCCCCATGCCCCAAGTGTAAAGAAAATTATACATACCAAGATGGCGAGTTACTGATTTGCCCAATGTGTGGCTTTGAAGCAGAGCAGCAGGCATGGCAAGCCGGCGAAACCGAAGCAGCCAGCGAACAAGTTATTAAAGATGCTGTCGGCAATGTGTTACAAGATGGGGATAGTGTGACAGTTATTAAAGACTTAAAAGTCAAAGGCGCAAGTACCCCCATTAAAGTTGGCACCAAAGTCAAATCCATTCGTCTGCTCCATAATGCGCCCGATGATCATGATATTGATTGTAAAATTGACGGTTTTGGCGCGATGAAACTCAAATCCAGCGTCGTCAAAAAAGCTTAGTTTTCGGAGGGTTTGGGCTTTGTTTGGGGCTCTGGGTTTGCAACAGATATTGACACCCAAAGCTTATCTTTTTTTATGACCTCCCACAAGCTGTCACAATAAATTCAGTAGGTGATTGTAGAAAAATACGTTACAATAAGGCTATTTTTCTACAAATTTAATCATATACTTTTTTGTTAGTAGGTAATTGTGACCGCCTTATCTCATATTCGTAATTTTTCTATTATTGCCCATATCGACCACGGTAAATCCACGCTTGCCGACCGCATTATCCAAATGTGTGGGGGTCTACAAGCACGTGAAATGCAGGCGCAAGTACTTGACTCGATGGATATTGAGCGCGAGCGCGGTATTACCATTAAAGCCCAATCTGTCACGCTGTATTATAACCACCCAAACGGTGACAAATACCAGTTTAACTTTATTGATACCCCAGGGCACGTCGATTTTTCGTATGAAGTGTCGCGTTCACTGGCAGCTTGTGAAGGCGCTTTGCTGGTGGTCGATGCCGCGCAAGGCGTAGAAGCGCAGTCGGTTGCCAACTGTTATACCGCGATTGAGCAGGGGCTTGAAGTATTACCGGTACTCAACAAGATTGACTTACCGCAAGTGGACCCCGAGCGCGTGATTCAAGAAATCGAAGACATTATCGGGATTGAAGCGATGGATGCACCGCGCGTGTCTGCCAAGACAGGCGTGGGCGTGGATGATTTGCTACAAGCGATTGTTGAGCGTATTCCCGCGCCTGAAGGCGACCGTGATGCCCCTTTGCAAGCGTTAATTATTGACTCATGGTTTGACAATTATCTTGGGGTTGTGTCACTGGTACGTGTGCGTCAAGGGACGCTCAAAAAAGACGATAAAATCCATATCAAATCGACCAAAGGCACGCATATTGTGACGTCAATTGGGGTGTTTACCCCAAAATCGTTTGAGACTAATATCTTAGAAGCAGGCGAAGTGGGGTTTGTGATTGCTGGTATCAAAGACATTGGCGGCGCGCCTGTGGGTGATACCATTACCCTTGCCAAAACCCCAGATGTAGACAGCATACCAGGGTTTAAAAAGGTCAAGCCGCAAGTCTATGCCGGTATGTTCCCTGTCGATTCGAGTGACTTTGAGGCGTTTCGTGAAGCGCTACAAAAACTGCAAGTCAATGACGCTGCGTTGTTTTTTGAGCCTGATACCTCTGATGCCCTTGGGTTTGGTTTTCGCTGTGGTTTCTTGGGGATGCTCCATATGGAAATCATCCAAGAACGTCTTGAGCGTGAATACGATTTAGATTTGATTACCACCGCCCCGACCGTTATCTACGAAATCAAAAAACGCAATGGTGAAATTATCCAAATCGATAACCCATCAAAAATGCCTGACCCAGGTCTGATTGATGAGTTTCGTGAGCCGATTGCGCGCTGTCACATTCTGGTGCCACCCGATTATCTGGGTAACGTGATGACATTATGTATCGAGCGTCGTGGTATCCAAGTCGATATGAAGTTCATGGGACAGCAAGTCCAGTTGACCTTTGATATTCCGATGGGCGAAGTGGTCATGGACTTTTTTGACCGTCTAAAATCGGTGTCACGTGGCTTCGCGTCACTTGATTACGGATTTGAGCGCTTTGAAACAGATAAACTGGTGCGGGTGGATGTGCTTATTAATGGCGAAAAAGTTGATGCATTGGCGATGATTTGTCATGCTGAGCAAGCGCGCTATCGCGGTAATCAGCTGGTTGAAAAAATGAAAGAATTGATTCCGCGTCAAATGTTTGATGTGGCAATTCAAGCGGCGATTGGTAGCCAAATCATTGCCCGTAGTACCGTCAAAGCCATGCGTAAAGACGTACTTGCCAAATGTTATGGCGGTGACGTGTCACGTAAGAAAAAACTACTGTCAAAGCAAAAAGAAGGTAAAAAACGCATGAAGCAAGTGGGACGTGTTGAGATTCCACAAGAAGCGTTTTTGGCGGTATTAAAAGTGGATAACCAGTCGTAGAGGCAAGTATGGATTTTGATTTTAATTTGATTCTTGTCCCTGTGACTTTGATTTTGGGCGCTATTTGGCTACTGGATAAATTGGTACTAAAGCAAAAGCAAAGCAAAGGATTGGAGAAATCGACTGCGCCGGTGCGATGGGCGTATGATTTTTTCCCGATTTTAGCGATTGTGCTCGTAGTGCGCTCGTTTTTGATTGAGCCGTTTAATATTCCATCATCGTCGATGGTGCCAACCCTGTATACGGGTGACTTTATTGCGGTCAACAAATACGCGTATGGTATCCGTTTGCCACTGGTGAATACCAAAGTGCTTGATTTAGGCGCACCGCAGCATGGTGATGTGGTGGTATTTCGCTATCCTGAGAACCCAAAAATTTATTATATCAAGCGGGTGATTGGCGTGGGTGGTGATACGGTGAGCTTTAACAACGGGCAGTTAAGCGTCAATGGCAAAGCGATTGCGACCACGCCAGCAAACTTTACCCCTGACCCTAAAATGACATCGCAGCTATATCCGCCAGGTAAAACTGAAACGGGTGAGGTTGTGACAGCTGAGCAAGCAGCGCAACTGGGCAATCAAGAAGAACAAACAGCCCAGTATATGCAAGAATCACCTAGCAGCAATCATCAACATTTGGTGCGCTATTTGGGTGACAAAAATTGGTATCAATATGCCAGCTTTTTGCAGCAAGCGTCACCTCAATTGATGGCGAGCCAAGGTCAACAATGGCAAATCAAAGTGCCTGAAGGACACTATTTTGTGATGGGCGATAACCGTGATCGCAGTGCTGATGGTCGTTTTTGGGGGTTTGTGCCCGATCAAAATTTAGCGGGTAAAGCCGTGTATGTGTGGACGCACAAAGCCAGTGGATTAAGTCTACCCACCTTTAATCGCAATGGCGCAATACACTAACCGCTTACTCTAAAAAATTGGATATCAAAGCCTTTGTTGTTGAGAATATTTAATTAACTAAGGCTTACATTAACCTATCTTGAGCGATGGTCAAAGGAGAATACGGCATGAACCTACCAAGTCATCAGCGCGGCGCCAGCGTCACGGGTATCGTGATTATGATTGTACTCATCGTCGTGTGTGCCAAAATCGGTTTAGCTATTATCCCTGCCCAAGTCGGTCACTACCAACTCAAAAAATCGTTGGCTTTTGAACTCAAAAAGTCCAATGACAACAAAGAGAGCGTCAAAGAGTTTTTAGGTAATGTCAATTCCCAATGGCATATCAACGGTGCCAGCCAAAAAGCAGAGGACGTCGTGGAAGTGGTAGATAGTACGCCAGGTGCGATGTCAGTGAAATTAAAATACGATGAAGCAAACAACTTTTTTGGTAACGTCCATATCGTCAATCGCTTTGAAGATACCATTAGCGCAGAAGATGCCAAAGTTGCCAAGCCCTAGTTAAGCCATAGTTAAATAGTTAGTAGCTATTGAGCTTATAGCCCCAATCTTAAGTAAGTGATAGCCATGTTATGATTTAAATGGCAAATACTTTTCTAACAATTTGAAGCAGATGAATTTACCAATCACTATCCCCACCTTTAATCTTAAAAAACTACCGCCACAAGTGCGTCAATTAACCGCACTGTTTTATCAAATGGGTTATCAGTTTGATAATGTGAATTTACCCATTATGGCACTTATGCATCGCTCATTTGATAGCGAACACAATTATGAGCGATTAGAGTTCTTGGGGGATGCCTTGCTCGGTGTGATCATCGCAGAAGCCTTATTTTTGCGCTATCCCGACTATAATGAAGGGCGGCTCAGTCGCTTACGTGCATCGCTTGTGCGCGAAGAAACCTTGGTGATTATCGCAAAGCAGCTCAATTTGTCAGATTATTTGATTTTAGGGGTGGGCGAGCGTAAAGGCGGTGGTCGTCAGCGCGCCTCAATCTTGGCAGATAGCGTTGAAGCTTTGATTGGCGCTATTTATCTTGATAGTCAAAATTTTGATACGGTTAAGGCTTGTGTGCTGGCGTGGTTTGAAGATTTGTTCGAAAAAGTGAAAGAACAAAAAGTGCTAAAAGATGCCAAAAGCCGTTTACAAGAGCTGTTGCAGGCACACCAACTTGCGCTACCCCGCTATGAGGTGACCGAAACCATTGGTAATGCACCCAATCAAATTTTTGTGGTCAGCTGCCAAGTGGAAATTATTTTTGACAATAAAACCGCCAAACCCATAGCGCCAATCCAAGCTTTAGTCACAGCACAAGGGGAAAGTCGCCGTATTGCCGAGCAGCGATGCGCTGAAGCCATGCTGACTAAAATCAGTGATTTGTTGCCCCCGCTGCGCTAATTTGCCAACCTGCCATACGGTCAATACCCAAATTTGCTGAAATGCTTACTGAAATTTGTTCAAAACTCTTCTACAATAATTTTTACCCTTTAAACCAATGTTGAGATCCCACTTTATGTCTAACCAAACAGACGCTACCCAACAAACAACCACTGACCCAGCTGTCGACAATCCATCAGCGGACAACAATCAGGATGTTATCAGTCAATTCTTCAGTGGGCAAAGTGATTCAGCGCCCGCGCGTGCGGTGGATTTTCGCACGGGGTATGTAGCCATTGTCGGACGTCCAAACGTGGGTAAATCAACATTGATGAATCATGTGTTGGGTCAAAAATTGTCGATTACCTCGCGAAAACCCCAAACCACCCGCCATCGTATTATGGGAATTTTGACCAACGAGCAACTACAAGCAATTTTTGTTGACACCCCGGGTATCCATAGCCGCGAAGTGCGCGCTATCAATGAGCGTATGAATAAAGCCGCAACCTCGGCTTTGGCAGACGTTGATGCGGTATTGTTTGTGATTGATAGCCTAAAATGGGTGGAAGATGATGAGCTGGTGTTTGCCAAAGTGCAAAATTTGGGTGTCCCTGTGATTGCAGTGGTTAATAAAAGCGACACCATTAAGGACGAAGCTCAGCTGTTCGCGCTACTACAAAAACTGCATGATACCCAAGTATTTAGCGATATCGTGCCCGTATCTGCATTACGTGCGCATAACTTAGATGAGCTAGTACGAGTCATCGGTAAGCATTTACCGATTGCAGCGCCAATCTATGATGCAGAGCAAGTCACTGACCGTTCAGAACGCTTTTTAGCCAGTGAAATCATTCGTGAAAAAGTGATGCGGGCATCGGGCGATGAGATTCCTTACGATTTAACCGTACAAATCGACACCTTCAAGGATGAGCCCGCGCATCAAGACCCAAAAACAGGTAAATGGCGTAAAGCTGTGACCTTCATCGATGCCACGATTTTTGTCGAGCGTCAAGGTCAAAAGGTGATTGTCATCGGTGATAAAGGCGAAAAAATCAAACAAATCGGCATCGAAGCGCGCCAAGATATGGAAAAAATGTTTGATAAAAAAGTGATGCTAACGCTTTGGGTCAAAGTCAAAAAAGGTTGGTCAGATGATGAACGTGCGCTAACGAGCTTGGGCTACTAAGCAATAAGGCAAATAAGCTACTATGCGCAATCAACTGCTAAAAGGTTATATTCTGCACCAGAAGCCGTATGGTGAAAGCCGTAGTTTGGTTTACCTGTTTAGTGAAGAATGGGGCGTAGTACATGGTATCGGTAAAAAAAACTTACCGCTATTTGTCGCCATACAATTTTTTGGCAATGGTAAAAACAGCCTAAAAACCTTTAGTCAAAGCCAGATTTTGCAAAATCACATTACCCTCACAGGACAAAGCCTGTATGCAGGCATGTATCTTAACGAGGTTTTGCAAAAACTATTGCCTGTTGAAGAGCCGTTTGCTGAGATATGGCAAGCCTATCAGCAGTGCGTTGCAAACATGGCAACGTTGTTTGTCGACCCAGCGCAATCGCCATATGATATGACCCGTTTAAAGTGGTATTTAAGGCGCTTTGAAAATGTATTGTTTGAACAACTAGGCTATGGGTTCGATTTTGCTAAAGATGCATTAGGGGATTTAATAGTCCCATCGCAGCGTTATCAATACCAGTTACAGCAAGGATTTACGCCAGTTTTACCCTTGGATAAACCTGATATGTCAATAACAGGTGAGCAGCTGCTAATTTGGTATCAATGTTTACAAGATGAAGCTAGCTTTAACCAAATGATGCAACAAGATTTTGATTTAGCCAAACAATTGGTCAATAGCATCAGTGCCATGCACCGCCATTTGATGGATAATTTACTCAATTATCAAACCTTGCAAAGCCGAGAACT
The DNA here is from genome assembly GCA_902506225.1 of Enhydrobacter sp. 8BJ. Lineage (GTDB taxonomy): Bacteria > Pseudomonadota > Gammaproteobacteria > Pseudomonadales > Moraxellaceae > Faucicola. The sequence goes on from LR733345.1 coordinate 434,156, forward strand.
TTGGCAGCAGCTTACCCAATATCAATAAGCTTACTCAGTATCAATCATAGACAAAATAGGGCATATCATGACCAGCAATCAACCCTTACTCGGTGTAAATATCGACCATATTGCAACCCTGCGTCAAGCGCGCGGCGTGGCGTATCCCGATCCTGTAGCAGGGGCGTTAATTTGTGAGCAGGCCGGGGCGGATGGTATCACGCTGCATTTGCGTGAAGATCGTCGTCACATTCAAGATGATGATGTTTATCGGCTTGCCAAAGTCATAACCACTCGTATGAACCTTGAAATGGCAGTCACTGACGAGATGGTAGCGATAGCCTGTGATGTTAAGCCAGCTTGGGTGTGCTTTGTCCCTGAAAAACGCCAAGAACTGACCACCGAAGGCGGGCTTGATGTGATTGGTAATCAGCACAAAATAGCCAATGCGATTCAACAGTTACATCAAGTCGGCACTCAAGTGTCACTATTCATTGATCCAGAGTTGGCGCAAATTGATAAAAGCATTGCGCTTGGGGCAGATGCCATTGAACTACACACAGGCGCCTATGCGGATTATTGGTTGCAACAAGATCAAGTTAAAATTAGCGATGAAATCACCCGTATCAAAACAGCCGTGACTCATGCCCACCAGGCAAAAGCAAGCTTACTGGTCAATGCGGGGCATGGTCTTACCCGTGACAACGTTGCACCCATTGCTAGTATAGCTGGCATCCATGAACTAAACATCGGTCATGCCATTATTGCAGATAGTGTGTTTATGGGACTTAGCCAAGCGGTGGTCGCAATGAGAAAGGCATTTACCGCAAAAGCCTAGCGGTTAGGGGCAGTTAAACTGTTCAACTGAGTAGGGCTTATATTTAATAATGCCTGTTTTACTAAAACTTACCCTTAGTCGATTATCGACCTTACCATCTAAAGGGCAGTATTGAATATTGCCCATATAACCAATGGGTCTAGCGTTTTCTGGCTTAAAAATAATGTAGTTGTTATTCAGCGAGATATTTGCCGTAAGCACACCCCAGGATAAATCTAACGTAAGCTGATGATTGAGTTTGTCTACCGCTGCCTCATAGCTGTTATTGTTGTTTTTATCGATAAAGCTAATTAGCTGATGACCGCCAGTTGTCACGCAAGCCAAGCTATCGCTAGCGACACAGGCGACGACTGGGTTTTGATAAATCAACGCCTCTTGTTTTGCCCTGCTTAAAAAATTCATTAAGCTTGAAGCAACGTTTTTTGCTTCCATTTGCTTTAAGCTGTTGGTAATAGCAATCGAAGCCATCGCCACAATGATAGATAAAACAGCCAAAACGACGACTGTTTCAAGCAAAGTAAATCCCTGTCTTTTTATTGAGAATACGTTGGCTTTTGAATCATTCATGCTATTAGAGCTACCGGCTAGATCATGATGGAATAACACAATAAACGATTTTAGTTCATTATTATAGAGAGTTTTGATAAATTAACAAACGAATATTGATATAAAAGATAGGGGTGGCTGACTATAAAGCTAATAACAGTAAAGCTAACAAAAGCGACCAAAAGGCTAGTACTGTCTGACATACTGAAGTTTTCAAAACCAATTGATGGGTTTACATGTTAAATTATCTACCTTAATTTATGAACGCTAAGCCATTATCTAGACGAAACTATTTTAGTGGTATGGCAAATGTATCAGTTACACATTAAGTAAATGAATGTCACTAGAATGTATCATTTAGTGACAGTATGAATTTAAGATATGGTAAATTTAAATAGACTGTATTAAAATCCTTCTCAAGATAAGTATATAGTGTTGATGTGTAATTTCGAATCCTCATGGGTGTTAAAGTTTTAGTGTCGAGCGTCAGTTGTAAGCTTGGCTACTAAAAAATAAAAATATAACATATTGTGATGTTCGTGTAATATTGTGTAGCAATGTAAAAAAAAGAGTTGTAAACACAATTTTTAAGCGTTAAGCTATATTTAACAAGTTCATAAAGTACATGTATTTTGATGTGTTATTTTGTGAATTAATTGTCAGGTTATTTTAACTTAAAATAAGCCAATCCTTTGGAGGACTTCTATGAAGCTAAATAAAATCGCTCTAGCAGTTGTTGCTGCAGCTGTTATGCCAGTAGCCGCTAACGCAGGCGTTACTGTTACACCTTTACTACTAGGTTATCACTATGTAGATGGTATTGGTGATACTGAAGATAAACAAGGCGAGCAATTCGCAGGTACTCACCAAGATAACGACTTGTACACGGGTGCAGGTATTGGTATCGAATTGACACCTACTATCGCACTTGAATTAGAGTACGGTGAAACTGATTCTGATGCATTAAATAGCAACGGCGATAAAGTTAATGGAGTTGAATTTGAACAAAAATCATACTCAGGTAACTTTACTATCGGTACTGAAACCTTTAGTGGCTACACTAACAGCCCATTCAAGCCATATGTGTTAATCGGTGCAGGTCAATCAAAAACCTCAATGGTATTTGATGATGGCAGCAAAGCAACTTCTAAAGACACAATTGGTAACTTAGGTCTTGGTGCTTACTACCGTATCAATGACGTATTAAGCTTACGTGGTGAAGGTCGTGCGATTTATAACTTCGATAACGATTGGTGGGAAGGTCTAGCGTTAGCAGGTCTTAACGTGGTTCTAGGTGGTCACTTGGCACCAGCAGCGCCAGTAGTTGAGCCTATCCCTGTTGAACCAATCATTGTGACTGATGGTGATGACGACCAAGATGGCGTATTAAATAGCGTTGACAAATGCCCAGGCACCCCATTAAACGTTGTTGTAGATGCTGATGGTTGCCCACGTGAAATCCAAACTGATGACGCATTACGTATGGAATTACGTGTATTCTTTGACAATGACAAAACTGTCATCAAAGATCAGTACAAACCAGAAATCCAAAAAGTTGCTGAAAAAATGAATGAATATCCAAACTCAACAGCTTCAATTGAAGGTCATGCTTCAAAAACTGGTCCATCTGCGCGTTACAACCAACGTTTGTCTGAAGCACGTGCAAATGCGGTTAAATCAATGTTAGTTAACCAATTTGGTGTTGCACCACAACGTATTAGCACAGTGGGTTACGGTTATGACCGCCCAATCGCAGATAACAACACTGCTGAAGGCCGTGCAATGAACCGTCGTGTATATGCTATCATCACTGGTAACAACTCTGGCACAACCGTTCAAACTAAAGACATGAACGTACAATAATTAGCTATTAACTAAAAAAAGCTACCCTCGTTGGTAGCTTTTTTTATTTTTATTATCAGCTATAAACTCAACTTAGATAAATTTAATCTATTTTTAATGATAAGATGTTATACTACCGCGTGTTTTAATTTCCCTTCCTAGCCGAATTTTCAAGAGCTATTTTTTTATGTCAGATTCAATCAAAAATCTTCGCAATATTGCGATTATTGCCCACGTTGACCATGGTAAAACTACTCTAGTCGATAAACTGTTACAACAATCCGGTACTTTTGGTGAGCGTGCTGCAGAAGTTGAACGCGTCATGGACTCTAACGCATTAGAGCAAGAGCGTGGTATTACCATTTTAGCCAAAAACACGGCGATCAAATGGACCAATCCTAAAGACGGCGTTGAATACCGTATTAACATCGTCGACACCCCCGGTCACGCCGACTTCGGTGGTGAAGTTGAACGTGTGATGTCGATGGTTGACTGTGTGTTGTTATTGGTTGATGCTGTTGATGGTCCTATGCCACAAACCCGTTTTGTGACTTCAAAAGCATTTGCCCGTGGCTTAAAGCCAATCGTGGTGATTAATAAAATTGACAAACCAAGCGCACGTCCAGACTGGGTCATGGATCAGGTGTTTGATTTGTTTGATAATTTGGGTGCGACAGATGAGCAGCTAGATTTTCCAATCGTTTATACCTCTGCCATGAATGGTATTGCAGGGTTATCGCCTGACGAGCTTGCAGAAGATATGCAGCCATTGTTTGAAACCATCGTTGATGTTGTTGAGCCACCACAGGTGGATACGGACGGTCCATTCCGTATGCAGATTTCAAGCCTTGATTATGATAACTTCAAAGGTTTGATTGGTATCGGTCGTATTCAACGTGGTTCAGTTAAAACCAACACACCTGTAACGATTGTTGATAAAGAAGGTAATAAACGTAACGGCCGTATCCTACAAATCATGGGTTACCATGGTCTCGACCGTATCGAAGTACCTATGGCGCAGGCAGGTGATATCGTTTGTATCACGGGTATCGATGCGTTAAATATTTCTGATACTATCTGTGATCCACAAAACGTGGAAGCCTTACCAGCGCTAAGTGTCGATGAGCCAACCGTATCGATGACTTTCCAAGTCAACAACTCACCATTTGCGGGTAAAGAAGGTAAATTCGTGACGTCACGCAATATTCGTGAACGCCTAGAACGTGAGTTAATTCATAACGTGGCACTTCGCGTAGAAGATACCGACAGTCCTGATAAATTTAAAGTATCAGGTCGTGGGGAACTACACTTATCTGTCTTGATTGAGAATATGCGCCGTGAAGGTTTTGAGCTGGGTGTATCACGTCCAGAAGTAATTGTTCGTGAAATCGATGGTGAGAAACAAGAGCCGTTTGAAAATGTGATTTTTGATGTTGAAGAACAGCACCAAGGCGCGGTAATGGAGCAAATGGGCTACCGTAAAGGCGAATTGACCAATATGGAAGTTGACGGCAAAGGTCGTATCCGTATTGAAGCGGTAGTACCGTCACGTGGTTTGATTGGTTTTCGCTCTGAGTTCTTAACCATTACCTCAGGTACCGGTATCATGACTTCAAGTTTCTCACATTATGGTCCTGTCAAAACAGGCGATGTGGCAAAACGCCAAAATGGTGTGTTGATTTCTATGGTGAATGGTACTGTATTGGGCTATGCGCTATTTAACCTTCAAGAACGTGGTCGTATGTTTGTATCACCACAAACTGAAGTCTATGAAGGCATGATTGTCGGTCAAAACTCACGTAGCGATGACATGGTAGTCAATCCAACCAAAGCAAAACAGTTGACGAACGTGCGCGCCAGCGGTACCGATGATGCGATTATTTTAACGCCGCCAATCATTTTTACCCTTGAACAAGCGCTTGAATTTATTGAAGATGATGAGCTAGTTGAGGTGACACCAAAATCAATTCGTCTACGCAAAAAATACTTGACTGAGAATGAACGTAAACGTAACGGTCGTAAATAATAGCAGATTTAAGCTATAAAACTTTGAAAAAGCCCAACATTTATTTGCAAAAAGCTTGTACCTGTTACAAGCTTTTTTAATTAAATCTACACGCTTGCAAAGTAAAGGTTTAAAATTTTACACAATTCCTTACGATGTTAAGGGCTTTTTAGTCAACGATTGTAGCAATTAGTTTGAAAGTAGGAGAAGTAATATGAGTATGATGTCAGAATTTAAAGAGTTTGCCCTCAAAGGCAATGTGATGGATTTGGCAGTGGGTGTCATCATCGGCAGCGCATTTGGTAAAATCACCACGTCGTTGGTAGAAGATATTATTATGCCGATTATCTCTGCGATTATGGGCGGCAGAATCGACTTTACCAATATGTTTATGGTGTTAGGTGATGTACCTGCAGGCACGGCTATGACGTATGATGCGCTGAAAAAAGCGGGCGTGCCTGTGTTTGCATATGGTAATTTTGTCACCATCTTAATCAACTTTATTATTTTGGCATTTATCATCTTTATGTTGGTGAAAGCCATGAACCGCCTACGCCGTCAAAGCGAAGCGCAAGAAGCGGCTGCACCAGAACCTTCAGAAGAAGTGCTATTGCTGCGTGAAATAAGCAGTAAATTAAGCAAATAACGGTTTGTGCCCACGCTGATAGATTAAAATTTCAGCCCATGTTATTTATAAATGAAAAAAAGCCTCCATGATAACTGGGGGCTTTTTATTGATTGCTAGTCAATCTACCTTTTTTATCTATACACATTCATCAGCTAACGACAGTAAGGCAAGTTATGACAAATCAGGTAATCGTGCTTGGTGCAGGGGTGGTGGGTGTCACTACTGCTTGGCAGCTTCGACAAGCAGGGTTTGAGGTAACGGTAATCGAGCGTGAAAGTAGCGCTGCATTATCCACATCGTTTGCCAATGGTGGGCAAATATCTGTGTCACATGCCACGCCTTGGGCAAATCCTGATACACCCCATAAAGCGCTAAAATGGTTATTGCGAGAAGATGCGCCATTGTTGTTTCGCTGGCGTCGGTTGTTGGGTTTGCCGGGCAATGCGGGACAAGATACAGCCCCCGATATGGCGCTGTGGCGATGGGGTTGGCAGTTTTTGCAGCAGTGCAATGCGAAAAGTGCCGATGCCAATTTGGTGCAGATGGTCAATTTAGGATTATACTCTCGGCAAGTACTGGGGGAGGTTAGGGCGCAAACAGGCATTGATTATGACTGTCTGACACGTGGTATTATGCATTTTTATACCGATCATGCTGAGTTTCAGGCAGCGATAGCACCTACTAAACGGATGCAGCAATTGGGTTGTGATCGGCAAGTGATTAGTGTGGATAAAGCAATAGAATTAGAGCCTGCGTTAACTGGTATTGGCAAAGAATTGGTTGGGGCGACTTATACCGCACTTGATGAATCAGGGGATGCCCAAAAATTTACCCATCGCTTGGCAGCACTTTGTCAACAGCAAGGGGTAACATTTTTATTTAATACCGCCATCAAACGACTTATTTATCGTAACCAACACATTGACGGTGTAGAAGTAATCTCCGTTGATAGCAGAGATAATGCCGCTTTGCCAGCACAGTCACAGATACTATCTGCGGATGCGTATGTACTGGCGTTAGGCAGTTATAGTCCTGCCTTAGTCAAAGCATTGGGTATTAATTTACCCATCTATCCTGCCAAAGGTTATTCAGCCACGTACCCCGTGTTGCGACCCGATGAGACACCTTATGTGAGCTTGATTGATGATGAGTTTAAACTGGTGTACTCGCGCTTAGGCGATCGCTTGCGAGTAGCAGGAACAGCTGAATTTAACGGTTTTAACCTTGAGCTTAATCCCGTACGTTGTCAAGCAATTACGCGGCGGGTGAGAGAGGTGTTTGGGGATGCGGTAGATTTGACTCAGCCAAATTATTGGACAGGGCTGCGACCGATGACACCGTCAAATGTGCCAATTATCGGTCGCGCGGTCAATCGCCAAGGACGTATTGATAATTTGTATCTCAACACCGGACATGGCACTTTGGGCTGGACGCACTCGAACGGCTCAGCAAAAGCGATTGCTGATATCATGCAAGGGCGTCAGCCACAAGTAAATTTTAACTTTGTGGGCATGCAGGATTAAGGGATTGGGTTGGAATACTGGCGGATTTTGGAAAGGTCACAGTGAAGGTCGAGCCTTTGCCGACTGTGGAGGTGATATCCAAGGTGGCATGGTGCTGATACAAGACATGCTTGACAATGGCTAGCCCCAAACCGGTACCCCCTGTGTCACGGCTTCGACCCGTGTCCACGCGATAAAAACGCTCGGTTAAGCGCTGAATATGGCGCTGCTCGATACCAATGCCATTGTCGGTCACGCTAAAACATACCCCCGCGTCACACTCATGCCAGCTAATACTAATCTCCCCACCTTTTGGGGTGTATTTCATGGCATTGGTAATCAGGTTACTGAGTGCACTTCGGAGATAATCTTCATAACCCAAAATATGTAACGTGCTGTCGATGTGCAAATGAATCATATGGTCGTATGACTTGTTGTACATCTGCGCATCGTCAAACAATTGCATCAGCATTTTGGGAATGTCAATGTCTTTGGGCTCAGTAGGTTTTTCATCGTTCTCTAGTCGAGATAATAACAGTAAGTCATTGATGATGTTATTCATGCGCTGACTTTGCTGCATCATCTGAGTAAACGCGCGAGCAATACGCGGATCTAAATCAGGCTGTTCACTCAAAGTCTCCACATACCCCATGATGACGGTAAGCGGCGTGCGCAGTTCATGCGAAACATTGGCCACAAAGTCTTTTCGCATTTGTTCTAAGTGCTGAAAACGGGTGACATCATAAATCAGCAGTAATTTTTCTTGCCCAAATTTGGTAATCTTGCACTGCACATAGCGCTCGATATTAGATGGGCTATGGATACGCACGCCATCGGGGTAGTCTTCAATGTGGTGATAATATTGATGAAAAAGCGGATGACGAATAATGGTCAACACATTGCGACCTTGGTCGGGCGCTTTAAAATGAAAAAGCCGCTCGGCAGAGTTGTTCCACCATTCGATACAGTCGTTTTTATCAATCAGAATAATCGAGTCTTGCAATGCGCTTAGCGAGTCACGCACTTTTTGCACCAGCGAAACGGTTTGCTGATGCGCCAATTTCTCTTGGCGATTGACTTGGTAGATATTACTGGCGATGACATTAAGGTTGGGCTCAAATGCAGGCGGTGGCTCATCGGGGTTTTTGTTATACCACGCTTTAAAGCGTTGTATCGACCATAAAAAATATAGCTGATACAGGCAAAGCCCTATCGCCAGTCCCCAACCCCAAAACCCTAATAGCCCGCCAATCAACAGCCCGGCAACCCCAGCTGTCACGACGGGTGAAATGCTCGCCCACATATTAATTTTTCTAGCATCCATTGAGAAAGCTTACTATAGCGAAGTTGGGATAAGTTGGCAAAAATTTCAATGCGATTAATCAGGCTATTGTTAGTCGATTTTATTAGAAAAGCGATAGCCTGTGCCACGTACAGTTTGGATATAGTCCGCAAACCCAAATGGCTCAAGCACTTTACGCAGGCGACGGATATGCACGTCAATGGTACGATCTTCGACATACACATTGCCACCCCACACTTGATCGAGTAGCTGGGTGCGGGTATAAGCCCGCTCGGGATGACTCATAAAGAAAGCAAGGAGACGATACTCTGTCGGTCCGATATCTACCGCTTTGTTATTGGCACTCACGCGCTGGCTGGCAGGGTCTAGCGACAAGCCGCCTACGTCAATGGGTTTTTCGCCTGACAATGCGCTACTACGGCGCAATACCGCTTTGATACGGGAAACCAATTCACGGGTGGAAAACGGCTTGGTGATATAGTCATCTGCGCCTGCGTCAAGTCCTTGAACTTTGTTGTCCTCTTCGCCTTTGGCGGTGAGCATGATAATAGGAATTTCAGAGAGCATTTCATCTTTTTTCAGGCGGCGGCATAAATCTATGCCTGATAGCCCATTGGGTAGCATCCAATCTAATAAGATAAGGTTGGGACGATGATCGACCGCCAAATGATGGGCTTGAGAGACTTCTGAGGCTTGCAAACAATCAAATCCTGCCATCTCTAGTGTGGTCACGATCATTTCTCGAATGGCAGGCTCATCTTCCACTACCAAAATAGTTTCATTTTTCATAAATTTCTCAAGCGATAAAATAAGCAACTGTTTACCAAAATAATTTTATGACAATAATATTACAATGCCCATATTACAACTTCAGAATATGACAGAAAAATGACAACGATAAGTTTTTAGGGCTTTTATTTGTGGTGTTGTAAAAAATTCGGGGTTTCACTCAATTTTTATGACTTAACACAGGTCGTATCATAGTTCAAAAATAAAATTTATCGGACCATCATTGCAACTGCTGACTTGCATATCTGCGCCAAATTCGCCTGTTTGCACGGCTGCATATTGCGTCTTGGCATACGCTACTATCTGCGCAAACAAAGCTTTGGCAGTGTCGGGCGCCATCGCAGGCTTAAAATCAGGACGTCTACCCGATTGGGTATTGGCAAGTAGGGTAAACTGCGACACTAACAGTAAGCCGCCATTGACTTGTTGCACGTTTTTATCCATTTTGCCCAGCTCATTTTCAAATACGCGATAGGTTAGGATTTTATCAATCATTTTTTGCCCCATCGCAAGCGTATCATCATGCCCAAGTCCAAGATAGACCAGTACGCCATGGGCAATCTCGCCGACGATTTGTTGTGGGTGAGGCGCTTGGTTAACTGCGACTTTGGCAAATTTCACCCGTTGTAATACTGCTTTCATGATTTTTCCTATCCGTTGGTTTGAGCGTAAGCGGCTTAACTTAAAAGCTAGCTTGTCGCTTAACTCGTAGCCCAGTGTTTAATATACCGTGATTCTAAGGGGGATTTTGATTATAATAAGCCAACTTTAAAATGCTAATTTCGAGTAACTTATGACCTTGTTTACCACATTACAATCGCTTGTCCCACAACAAAAAATCAGTGAAATCGCAGGTCGTCTTGCCCAAAGCCGTCATCCGATGGTGAAAAAAACTTTTATTCGTACCTTCGCTTCGGTGTATGGCATCAAGCTAGAGGAATATGCGCGCGGTAGTTTTTCTCAGTATGACAGTTTTAATGATTTTTTTACCCGTGAGCTCAAAGACGGCGCGCGCAAGATTGATGATGACCCAGATGCGCTTATCTGTCCTGCAGATGGTATGATATCGCAATTGGGGCAAATCGATAAAGACCAAATCCTACAGGCCAAAGGCAAATCGTATGAAGTTGGGCAATTGCTCGCGGATTATGAACTTGGCAAAGCCATGCAAGAGGGGAGTTTTGTCACCGTGTATTTGGCACCGACCAATTATCACCGCGTGCATATGCCATTTGACGGTACTTTGGTAGAAACCATCTATGTGCCAGGACAGCTATTTTCGGTCAATAACGAGACCGCTGAAAACATTACCGATTTGTTCGCCCGTAATGAGCGCTGCGTGTGTGTGTTTGATACCGAATTTGGTAAAGCTTGCGTTGTGCTAGTCGGGGCGATGATTGTAGCAGGGATTGAAACAGTGGCCACAGGTAAAATCAAACGTAGCGATCGCGTGCAGCGTCAAACCCATCAGATGACATTGAAAAAAGGCGATGAGCTTGGGCGGTTTTATTTGGGCTCAACGGCGATTGTGGTACTACCAAAATCAGCAGGTATGGCTTGGGGTGCAGGTCTTTCTAATTCAGTGCCGGTGACAATGGGTCAACGTCTGGGTACTTTTTTGCAGTAAGCTATCAATGTATTCGCTAAAAAAGGTGGCTACGGCTGCCTTTTTTATTGGGTCTTTTACGCAATCTGCATGGTTGATTGCTCACATAAACTAAACGATAACGAAAAATATTTTAGGAAAATTTGTTTATAATAGCCGACTTATGATTTTTGCCTGCTTTTTTATTTAGACGCGCTTTTTTAGTTAAATTGATCACTATGAACCTACCGCAAACACCGCACCCTCAGCCATCGCATGACTTAGACTATCCAACCGTTTGGATTATGATTTTGGGGTTGATTATTGCTATCGGTCCGCTGTCGATTGATATGTATTTGCCGGCCTTGCCCAGTATGGCAAAAGATTTTGGCGTGGCAACAGCTTTTATGTCCAATTCGGTACCTGCCTATTTTGTGGGCTTGGTGGTCGGGCAGTTGTTTTATGGTCCGATTTCGGATCGGATTGGGCGCATCAAGCCTTTGTATGTGGGCATGGTACTGTATGTGATTGCTTCGGTGATGTGCGCCACCACTACCAATGAATACGTGTTGTTTGTCTCACGAACGCTACAGGCGTTGGGCGCGTGTGTAGGAACGGTGGTATCGCGGGCGATGATTCGTGACCGCTTGCATCCCAAGCAAATGGCGAAGGCATTTTCGCTGATGGTACTAGTGATGGGGATTGCGCCGATTTTGGCACCAAGCCTAGGGTCGTTGCTGTTAAAAGTCGCCAGTTGGCGGGTGATTTTTTGGTTTTTGGCAGGGTTTGGTATTTTAAATATCGTGCTGACCCGGCTGTTTTTGCATGAAACCTTGACCGATGAGTTTCGCAACAACCGTCCGATGAATGACGTGCTCAGTCAATACTGGGATTTGCTTAAAGACACCCAGTTTAATTATCCTGCGATTGGTGCAGGGCTGCTGATGGGTTCGATGTTTGTGTATATCAGCGCGGCGCCTGAGCTAATTATGGAAGGATATGGGGTCACGCCGCAGCATTTTAGTTGGATTTTCGGGATGAATGCGGCCGGTTTTATTGGGTTGACACAGGTCAACCAATGGCTGGTGAACCGTTATCGTCTAGTCAGCTTGCTGCGATTTGGGGCGGTGATGCAAGTAATTGCAGCAGCGTGTTTGATGCTGCTAGGTTTAGTCTTTGGCACGCAAGCTTGGCTGCCGTTGGTGCTCGCCAGTATTTTTTGTTGTATTGCAGGGTTAGGACTTACTCAGCCCAATTCAGGCGCCATTGCTTTGGCATTTCAAAAACGCCGCGCGGGCATGGCGAGTGCCTTGCAAGGCTCACTCAACTTTGTCGTCGGTATTTTTGGCGGATTAGTATTAAATATCCTGCCCTTCAATCCCGTCGCCAAACTGGGTATTACCATGTTTATGCTCATGACTATTGGCGCATTTTTGGTATTTCAAATCGACAAAAACCTCGATGTGGCGGATGTGGACTAAGGATTAATCAAACCGATACACATCCATACCCAAACTAAAATGGGCAAAACTTTCATGCACGATACTCATCTTTGAGCCTGCGCCTGCCGCAAAAAATAACGGCAATAAATGCTCAGGGGTGGGGTGATTATGATGGGCAAATGGATGTGACCGCCAATCTAAAGCCGTTGGCATATGTTGTTTGAGTTGATGAATCAACCAATATTTAAATTCACGTGCCTCAGCATCCACCTCACCACTATCAAACTGTACCTGCGCCAAATTATGGGTGACACTGCCAGAGCCGATGATTAATACTTGCTCTTCCCGCAGTGGCGCCAACAAAGCCCCCAACTGAAAACACGCATAACTATCAAAATGCTGCGGTAGCGAAAGCTGCACAATCGGCACATCTGCCTGCGGATACAAATGCACCAGTGGCGACCATACCCCATGATCAAACGGACGCAGTCGATTGACCGACGTGCTAACGCCCAAAGCCTGCAACTGCTGTGCCAGCTGCTCAGCAATCACGCTATCGCCTTTGACAGGATAATCGATTGTATACAGTTTCTTTTGAAAGCCGCTAAAATCATGCCAAGTAGCGGGCGCCGCATTGCCATTGATTTCCAGATGCTGGCTTTGCCAATGCGCAGAGATGATGATAATCAAGCGTGGTTTTGGCAGATTTTGCCCAAATTTATTCAGCGCTTGGGTAGTACGGTTGTTTTCGATGGCAATCGTCGGCGCCCCATGTGAGATAAACAAACTGGGCAAGGTATAAAGCTGGTACGGTGTGTTGGGTAAAAATGGCTGCAGGCTGATTGGTTGTTTTTCGGTTTTTTCCATCAATTTTCTTAAAGTTGCAGTGATAAATAGAAATGATAACGAATGAATAAGGATTAACTAAAAAGGATTAATAGGTTAAATAAGGGAAAAATTCGCAAAAACAAGCCATGTCAGCGATTTCATACATAATCATACATAACAGGTTAACTGGAAAAACTTAAAAATAATCACCGCGGTGATACGGATGATGATGGATAATGGTCATAGCGCGGTACAGCTGTTCCATCAGTAGCACGCGCACGAGCGGATGCGGCAAGGTAAGATTGGACAGCGACCATTTGAATGTCGCATGGGCTAATACCTCTTTTGAAATGCCATCAGCACCCCCAATCACAAACGCCATGTCATCACCCAGCTGCATGGCTTCGCCAACTTTAGCCGCTAAATCTTCGGTTGATAGATTCTTACCGCGGACGTCTAGGCAAATCAGTTGTTCGCGTTTGCCTGCTGAATTTTTGGCTTGGTGCGCTTGCAGAATTAGCCCGCCTTCGGTGATGGCATATTTTTCAAGTTCGGCAGGCGAAGGGTTTTTGGCACGTTTGCAGGCGGGGATTTCAACGATTTCGGTGCTGAGCATGGGCTGAATACGTTTATAATAGTCGTCAAATCCCGTCTGTAGCCAAGCTGGCATTTTTTGTCCAACGGCTAAAATTCTTGCTTTCATGGGTTTCCCTTTGTTATCTTTTGACCAATCTATGTCACTGTCTATGTCACTGTGACGATTCACCGTTAGCCATTAAACACTCATCACCGAAGCCAACTGTATTTTCGCTATCGAAGCCAACTGTATTAAAGCTTAATTCCAGCTATATTAAAGCTTAAAACGAACCATTTAAAAACGCTTGCAACGCACCCATATACAATGCGATAAAGCCTAAAAACCTAAGCTGAGCTAAAGCCTGAACTAAAACCTGAACTAAAACTAAGCTTAGCAACAAAATTTTAACATGATTTTATCGCTGTGATGGATAATACTTCCCCTAGCATTTAACGAAGGTGATAAAATAATTTGCATGACAAAGTTTAAATGACAAATTTTAAATGATAAGAAAAGACGACAACAATATGAAAAATTGGCAAGACCCCAATGCCGCTGTTGAAGCAGCCAACTATGACAACCCGATTCCAAGCCGTGTACTGATTTTGCAAACCCTACTTGAGCGCGGACAAGCTACCCAACACGAGCTTGCGACGATTTTTGATTTGGATGACGACGAGTACGACGCACTGGGCAACCGCTTAAAAGCCATGCTGCGTGATGGACAGTTAAGCCGAGATGCCGACGGTGGCAATCCTTATATTTACCGCCCATTGACTGAGAACGATGCCGTGACAGGCGTAGTCGCTGCCCATGCCAAAGGCTTTGGCTTTGTGGTGCTTGAGGATATGCCGGATTTGTTTTTGAATGAAACTGAAATGCGCTGGGTATTTCATGGCGATAAAGTAAAAGCCATCGCCACTAGCACCGACAACCGTGGTCGTATGATGGGTCGTGTACTGTCGGTGGTGTCCCATGCACAGCTACAATATATCGGTAAACTTGCAAAAGATGACGATGGTTACTTTGTAGAACTTATTAGCCCAAACAATCATCAACCGATTACGGTGACGCAAGAAAACGTCGAAGTGCTACAACTTAAAATGGGCGACCCCGTTAAAGTCGATATCATCGACTATCCCACCCAACATGAATACGCGACGGGAAAAATTACTGAAAGCTTGGTCGATGATAACGAGCGTGAATTGATTATCAAAACCACGCTGCTAAATTACGATATTCCCCATGAATTTAGCCCAAAAGTCATGCAGCAAGTCGATGCGTACAAAGAGCCGACACAAAAAGACTATCAAGACCGTATCGATTTACGTGCGTTGCCGCTAGTCACCATTGATGGCGAAGACTCGCGCGACTTTGATGATGCCGTCTATGCCGAAAAACGTCGGGGCGGTGGCTATCGCTTGGTGGTCGCGATTGCCGATGTCAGTCATTATGTGACTGCCAACTCAGTACTTGACCAAGAAGCCTATGAGCGGGGTACATCGGTGTATTTCCCGCATTTTGTGGTGCCGATGCTTCCTGAAAAACTCTCCAATGGGCTTTGCTCTTTAAACCCAAGTGTTGACCGCTTGTGTATGGTGGCCGATATCGTACTATCGCGTAGCGGCAACGTGACCAGCTATGAGTTTTATCCAAGCGTGATGCACTCTCAAGCGCGATTGACTTATAACCAAGTCAACGATTATTTTGCCCAAGCTCAAGGGGAAACGCCCAAAGCCGAAGTGCCTGTCACTATCACCGGTAATAAAGCGGTCAAAAAATCAATCGATGTGCTGTATGATTTGTACAAAGTGCTATTGGTCAAACGCGAACAGCGCCATGCGATGGAGTTTGAAACCCAAGAGACTTATATCAAGTTTGATGAAGCCGGCAAAATCAGCGCCATCGTGGCACGGACGCGTGGTGACTCGCATAAGCTCATCGAAGAGATGATGCTACTTGCCAATACCTGCGCGGCTGAGTTTTCGCTCAAGCATGAATTGCCAGTCTTGTATCGCAATCATGATACCCCAGAGGCAGAAAAAGCCGCTCGCGTCAGTGACTTTGTGAAGCATTTTGGTTTGTCATTTCCTGAAGAAAATCCGACACAGGCAGATTATCAGCGTATCATTGAAGCGACACGCGGGCGCCCTGATGCGATTAGTATCCATAGTGTGCTACTGCGCTCCATGCAGCAAGCCAACTATGCAGCGACTAATATCGGACACTTTGGGCTGGCGTATGAGGAATACAGTCACTTTACCTCACCGATTCGCCGTTACCCCGACTTGATGCTACACCGTGCCATCAAAGCGAAAGTGACGGGCAAAAAGGCACCACTGCCAGATTGGTCACTAGAAGATGCGGGTGAACAGACCTCAATGACAGAACGCCGTGCCGATGAAGCCAGCCGTTTTGTTGAGCAGTGGCTCAAAGCCCATTATATGAAAGACCATATCGGTGAAGCGTTTGATGCGGTGGTTACGACAGTGACCAATTTTGGCCTGTTTGTGACCCTCACTGATTTATTCATTGATGGCTTGATTCATATCTCACATTTGGGCGAAGATTACTTTGTATATGATGACAAGGCGCAGCAGTTATTTGGTGAAAAATCAGGACTGGTGTTTGGACTCGGTGATAAAATCCGTGTCAAAGTCGCTGCCGTCAATATGGAGACCCAGCAGATTGATTTTGATTTGGTGGCACAGCTGGAAAAATCGTCATTTAATAATCGCGGTAAAGGCAAAAGTCGCGGTCAATCGCAAGCGGCCTCTAATTCTAAGGCTCAATCCAATCCCAATGCGCCATCTAATCCTAACGCTCAATCTAAGCCAAATGAGAGTGTCAGGAAAGCAAAAAGCGCTAAAAATAAAAGTAACGCGCGCAACAAATCTCGCTAATGAAAAAAAGGGCAATACAATTTGCCCTTTTTTTTATCGTTCAGAAAAATACCTGTTAGAACAAAAACGTCTTTGACTATTTAATATTAGCCGCTTGATACCCTTTAACCCGTGTTGCTTGGCGGTACTAGCAGCTAATACGCCAAGTTATTATTGCGTGGTTTTTTCTGCGCTTGCCAAATTATTGGATGACGTTTGGGCGGCTTGATTCAAATCTGTTGTTGCCTTATCAAGTACTTGTTTGGGCTGCTCGCCAATCGATGACGTATCGTTTGATGCTATGGCTAAGGGCGCCGAGGCGGCACTACTATTGGCTTGGTTTGACGCAATGACTTGCTGGGTACGATGTGATGATATGAGGTTAAAAATAGTGAGTGCGGTGATGCCTAATATTGCAAAAATAATGAGTAATTTTGGTTGCATGAGGATTTCCAGTGTAGCGTCAATTTGGCTAACCAACGTCTAACGTCTAAAGTCTGTGGCTTAAAACGTCAAATCGGGTTTTGCTAGGACAAAAATTGACAGGCATGTCTATAAAAAATGGTATGCTACCTTTGTGCAAAAATCATGCAACTTTTATCTTTTAATTTTCCAGTAAACTAACTTCAGCACTAACCGGCAAATGGTCAGAGAGATTGCACCAAGGTTGTCCTTTATGCACCCAAGCACGGTGTACTTGTAGGTTGCGCACATAGATACGGTCAAGACTTAATACCGGAAGCTTGGCAGGGAAGGTGGGCAGTAATTTGCCATGGTGGGTCAGCACGGCTTCTTGTAAATTAAGGTCACAGCCAAGCTTTTGACAGGATAATTTTTTCCAGTCATTGAAGTCGCCTGCCAATATCAGCGGCGTGGATTGGTCGATTTCATTATTGATATACTGGCTCATCACCTCATATTGTTTTTCACGGTCATTTTCCCTTAAGTTTAGATGCGCGCAAAGCACGATGATGGGCGTGTGCCAGCCTTGGGGCTGGATTTCGCAGTGCAATACACCACGCTGCTCAAGGCGGCTTACTGTGATATTGACATTGTGTTTGGGGTCGAGCGGATGGCGACTTAGCACCGCATTGCCATGATGACCATGGTTATATTCGACGTTTTTGCCATAGCTGTTTTCAAGCTGTAGATACTCGCCAAACCATTCATGTTGAGACTGGTCAGGAAATTCATTGTATTTCACCACCCGTTTGAGATTTTGACCTTGGACTTCCTGCAAACAGATAATATCGGATTGCACTTGGTTAAGGGCAGCGGCGATGCCTGCCATTTTGACAAAACGATTGAGGGGTGACATGCCTTTATGGATGTTATAACTGGTGATGATTAGGCTGTTTTTTGGTGTTTGGGCGCCTGCTATTTCGTTAGATGCTACTGGGTTAGGTGTTATTTTTTTAGGTGTGAGTGAGCGCATAATAAAATCACAGTGATAAACATGGCATTATTTTAACGTGAAATTGTACCGCTGGCTTGTTTTGACAAAAAATTGTCACAATATAATGGTTGCGCACATTTATGTCGCAAAGCTGTCTAGCAAAATGGGGTAGCTTTGCCAAGCGTTGCGGTTTTTATGCTAAAATTTTGGGCAATGACGACTTTTACTCTCAATCATTAACGAGCGATAAAAAATTGGAAAACAGTATGACCAACGATGTAGAAAATCCGACAAAAAATTTGCACCTTGTTGAATTTAATCAATTAGCGCTTGAGCGACTCAAGACGGCAATCGATGAGGCGTTGGCGAATGGACATGCGTTTTTGACTATGCTCGATGATGAAGCTGGGCAAGCTAATAACCAAGTTAACGATGCACAACTCAGCAGCCAGCAAGCGCTCAATGATATTATCGCCTTTGACCATGTGAATTTGGCATTAGACCGCAGTTGGGGCTTGCTATCGCACTTAAATAGCGTGGTCAGTGATGAGCCAATCCGTGCGCTGCATCATGCATTATTGCCCGCGCTTTCTGCCTACGGCACGGCGGTTGGTCAACATCTCCCGCTGTATCAACGCTATCAGCGTGTAGTGAGCGATCAGTCATTTTTTGAGTGTTTAGATCCTGCAAGACAACGCTCGTTGACCTTGGCGTTACAAAGTTTTGAATTATCGGGCGTGGGTTTGGCTGAGGCGCAAAAACAGCAATTTGCCACCCTTGCCAGCGAGTTATCTACGTTATCGGCTAAATTCTCCGATAACGTGCTCGATGCTACCCAAAGCTACTTTTTACCGTTAAGTGAATCGCAACTAGCAGGACTGCCTGAATCTGCGCTTGCCATGCTTGCAGATGCGGGCAGGCGATACACAGAAAAATTCCCGGAGCAAGTATTAGCAACGCCGTATGTGGCGACACTTGATATCCCAGTCTATCTTGCGGTGATGACCTATGCCGATGACCGCGAGTTACGCGAAACCTTGTATCGGGCGTATGTCACCCGTGCCTCTGAATTGTCAGCGCAGCCAGAATTTAACAATGCCGATATCATGACGGATATCTTGGCAAAACGCGCACAAAAAGCCCAGTTATTGGGCTATGACAATTTTGCTGAATTATCACTTGCCACCAAAATGGCGGACAATGTCGACACTGTAGAGCAGTTTTTACGGGATTTGGCAGACAAAGCACGACCCTTTGCCATGCAAGATTTAAAACAACTGCAAATTGAAGGTTTGGCGTTTGGCATCGGTGATGAGGGCGATGAGGTGCGACCTTGGGACACCGCATATCTGGCAGAAAAAGTCAAACAACGTCAATTTAATCTATCGCAAGAACAAGTTCGTCCGTACTTCCCAGTGCCGACAGTCATCGCAGGCTTATTTGAGATTGTGCAAAAACTGTATGGCATTCAGATTGAAGATAAAACTGCAAGCACGCAGCGCTGGCATGATGACGTGCGTTTTTATCAAGTTTTTGATGAACATCAGCAGCTTATCGGTGGTTTTTATTTTGATTTATATGCCCGTCCTGGCAAACGCGGTGGCGCATGGATGAGTGGCTTTCAAGCGCGTTATCAACACGATGATAGCGGTTATCAGCAGTTACCCGTTTGTTTTATGGTGGCAAATTTTAGCCCTGCGCCAACGGGTGCACAGCGCGGCAAACCTAGCTTATTAACCCATGATGAAGTATTAACGCTCTTTCATGAGTTTGGACATGGGCTGCATCATCTGCTTACTGAAGTGAATGTGGGCGATGTGGCAGGCGTGAATGGCGTCGAGTGGGATGCAGTTGAGCTACCCAGTCAGTTTATGGAAAACTGGGCATGGCACCCTGAAGGGATTGCATTAATCAGCCGTCATGTCGATACCGGCGAAACGTTGCCAGAGCGCATGTTACAAAGTATGCTCGCTGCCAAAAATTTCCAAAGCGGCATGCAAACACTGCGCCAGCTAGAGTTTGCGCTATTTGATTTGTTATTGCATGCCAAAACCCCAGCACCCGACTATCCCCAGTTATTGGCGTTACTCGACAGCGTGCGTGCCGATGTGTCGATTATGCCGACCGCCAGTTATAACCGTTTTGCCAATGGTTTTAGCCATATTTTCGCAGGGGGCTATGCGGCAGGGTACTATTCTTACAAATGGGCAGAACTGTTGTCAGCCGATGCTTTTAGCAAGTTTGAAGAAACCAGTATTTTTGATAAAAACGCTGGCAAATCTTTCCGTGATAACATTTTAGCTAAAGGCGGTAGCCAATCTGCAAAAGCCAACTTTGAGGCATTTCGCGGTCGTGAAGCCCGTATTGATGCGCTGTTACGTCACTCGGGATTTTTAACCAGTAGCTATGATGAACTGCTGAGCGATGACACTGATAACGCCAATACCCAAGCTTGGTAACACGGTTGTCAAAATACAGGCTAGTAAAAAGAAGAAACTATGAGATATCAATCCAATCGCCCCAAACGTCAATTTTTGGCAGGGGTGGCTTGTCCAAGCTGTAAAGCACTGGATAAAGTTGTTCAAATTCAGCTATATCAGCCCGAGTATGATGAGTATATCGAGTGTACGGCATGTGGCTATACCGAGCGTCGCCCAACACCGGATGAGATCGTTGACATTCAGCAATCCAATCATCAGGAAACTGTTCATTATGGTGACGATGGCGCAGGTATTGTTAGGTTTAAATAAGCCAAGTTTAAGTAATTTGGGCAAATTTTGGCAAGGGTAACGAGTTTAAGCGTCCGTCATACAATTAGGGTGGTCAACGTATGGGGGTCAAAGTAGGTTTTTGTCTCAAACGTTGTTATTTTTGATTGCGGTTTGTTATAGTAACAAGCAAACGAATGTACAGCATCATTTTCATGCCAGCTTGACATATACATCGCTAGCATGAAACCGTACAGCCATCTGACCCGCCCGACATGGATAGGGATAGTGATCCAACATGAAATTATTTAGCCTAAAAAAAGACAATAACTCTATAGCCTCTACAGCCCCGTCTAGCGAAGATGCCAATCCATCATCACAGCTGGCTGAAAATCCAACGACAGGCGTGTCAGATAATCCGTTGCAGCTTGATACGACTAATCAGTTGCCGATGCAAGCGACTAACTACTCAGATACATCTCCAAACACATCCCCAGAAGAGACAGCAATCACAAATGCGTTTTCGCTAGATACCATTGATTTAAACCAGTTGGAAGATGAATTAATTCATGGTAAAACCGACTATACGGCAGATAACACAAAAGCGGCTGATACCCTCGCACCCAAAAAGCTGAGTTTTGATGATTTTGATTTGGATGAGCTACCCAGTGATGTTGAACCCAACACTACTGTGACTCTGCAAGACACTGCTAATACAGCGACAGTGTCACAGCCGGTATCATCACAGACAACCGATAACGCGCTGATATTTGATATTGATAACCTACCGTTAGCAGCTAAGCCAAACCCAGACCTAGAACTAAGCCTAGAATCAGACCCCCATAGCGCGCAACCACAGCCCATCGCACCACAAAGTAATGATGAAAGTAATGATAAAAAAATTATCGAGACTATCGAGGCTATCGAAACGATGCCACCGGTTGTATTAACCAAAACAGAACCCGAAATTAAAGCGGTTATCGCCCAGACGCCAAACCCATTTTTAAGACCGCCAAGCCAACCACTAGCGGAACGGACGTTAAAAAAACCCAATCAACTTGGGTTGCTAGTGGGTGCAGGGTTGGCTCTAGCTGCCTTGGCATGGTTTTTTATGGGGGAGTCAAGCGAGCCGAACAAATCCACCGCGCAGACGCAGACACAAACACAGACGCAGACCCAAGCACACGCAATACCCAAAACTACAGCGCCTATAGTAAAACCACAAGCTAGCGCTAGCTTGCCTGCCGCGTCAACCGTCGCAGGGGATGCTAACTCTAGCTCAGCCCATGCGACCGCAGCGCTACCGACAATCACGCCAGAAGAAATTCTTACGCCGAAACTGCCTGAAGATCCTGCGATTGCCAGAGAAGAACTGAGTCGATTGTCAGATCAAAGCGCGCAACTAAAAGAGCAAGAAGCCATGATGCAAGACCAGCTGCGTATGATGAATGAGCTGAGTAGTAAAAAAGAAGAGCGTATCCAACTACTAGAACAGCAAGTCGCACAGCTTGAGCAGCAGAAAGCCGCCAACAAATAACCACTAACAAATAACTGGAATGCTAAGTAGTGCTGACCCAAGTCGATAAAAAAGCCTTGTTTCAAGACCGCTATCAAGCGCTCATTATGCCCGTCCCGGTGTCAGGTATTTTTCGTCATCGCGCCTTACTTAAGTACCAATCGCTATATCCTGAGCATTACACCGTGTACAAGCAAGCCTGTGAGCGTTCGCAGCTGTTACTCGGTGATGTGTTACAGTTTACCCCGCAGCGTGATTTGGCGGGTATGGCAGTCGGTGGGGCGTTGTCAAAGCCACAGTTCATCGTGGATATGGCAATCACAGAATTTGCCGAAAATCCGCCGCATGTTGAGTATATCGTGTCAGCGTTACAAAAGTTAGAGAAAATTGTGTTTGATTGGGGACGGTATCAAGGTATTCGCCGTGTGGCGATATTGGCAAGTGATGAACTCATTTTGCCAAAGGATAAAAGTTTTGATGAAGATATTTTACCATTAATGGAAAAATACCTTCAGCCTGTGAGCAATTTGAATGTGATGGTTTATCGTTAACGCTATTATTTTAAATATTTTTCAATGGTTAAGATTTTATCGAGGGCTACTCAGGGATTCATTGTCGCCATCGGTATATTGCAAGTAGTAAAATGCCAACGCGCTCAAAACCTTCTTATCATCGGGCATTTTTTCTAATTAATGTAATGATGTTTTCATAGCGTTTGCCAAAATTTATCCCAAAAAAAACCGCTTTACCTGACGATAAAGCGGTTTTTAATTTTTGATAGCTAAATTTTAATAAAACTATTCAGCCGCGGGCGTTTCAGTATCAGCAGGGGCAGTTGGTGCGATGGTTTGATCCACGCCTTTCATGGTAAGTTTAATACGTCCACGGTTGTCGATGTCTTGTACCAGTACATTCACCATTTGACCTTCTTTTAGCACATCATTCACATTCTCGATACGCGCATCAGAGATTTGTGAGATATGCACCAGACCGTCAGTGTTAGGTAATACATTGACAAACGCACCAAACTCAACAATACGAGCCACTTTACCTGTATAAGTCTTGCCGACTTCTACTTCTGCCGTAATCGCTTCTATTTTAGTAATCGCGGCTTTGGTCGCTGCTTTGTTTTCACCAAAGATACGAATGGTACCGTTGTCATCAATATCAATCACTGCGCCTGTTTCTTCAGTCAATTGGCGAATGGTTGCACCACCTTTACCAATCACGTCACGGATTTTTTCAGGGTCGATATCAATCACCGCAAAGTTTGGTGCATGGGCGTTGATTTCTTTACGGCTGGTTGAAATCACTTCATTCATCGCATTTAAAATATGGATACGACCCGCATGCGCTTGGTGTAGGGCTTTTTCCATAATCTCTGGGGTGATACCTTCAATTTTGATATCCATTTGTAACGCAGTCACGCCATTGGCAGAACCCGCGACTTTAAAGTCCATATCACCCAGGTGGTCTTCATCACCCAAGATGTCAGACAGCACGGCAAAACGTTCGCCTTCTTTCACCAGACCCATTGCGATACCCGCAACCGGCGCTTTTAGTGGTACGCCGGCATCCATTAACGCCAGTGATGCGCCACAGACGGATGCCATTGATGATGAACCATTGGATTCGGTGATTTCAGATACAATACGAATCACGTATGGGAAACGGTCACTATCTGGCAGCATGGCTTGTACACCGCGGCGTGCTAGACGACCATGACCGATTTCACGGCGTTTTGGACCGCTGTCACGACCCGTTTCGCCCACTGAGTAACTTGGGAAGTTATAATGCAGCATGAAGTGGTCTTGTTTGGTGCCCGCAAGGGTGTCAATCATGTTCACATCACGGCTGTTGCCAAGCGTGGTGGTAACGAGCGCTTGTGTTTCACCGCGCGTAAATAGCGCTGAACCATGCGTGTAAGGCAGTACGCCAACTTGGATGTCTAGGGCACGGACAGTTTGCAAGTCACGACCATCGATACGGGGTTTGCCAGACAAAATATTGTCACGAACCGTACGGTATTTTAGGGTCTCAAATAGCTCTTTGATTTGTGCCACGTTGTCGGCATAGCCTTCGGCTTCTGCATCACCGGCTAACGCTTCAATCGCTTGGTTTTTGATTTCATCAAGGCGAGTATAACGGCTGGCTTTTTCGCTGATGGTATACGCTTCTGAAATCGCTGCAGCAAATTGATTTTGTAGGGCAGTTTCTAAGGCTTCGTTGACGGCAGGGGCAACGAATTGGTTTTTTTGTACGCCAACTTCTTTGGCAAATTCATTGATGGCATCAATCACGACTTGTTGCTGGGCGTGACCGTATAATACCGCGCCAAGCATTTGGTCTTCTGACAATTCTTTGGCTTCAGATTCGACCATCAATACCGCAGACGACGTACCCGCGACCACCAAATCGAGCGAGCTTTGTTTTAGCGCTTCATGGTTTGGGTTTAGCACATATTCATCGTTGATAAAACCGACACGTGCCGCACCAATCGGGCCATTAAATGGCGCTGATGAAATTGCCAATGCCGCTGAAGTACCAATCATCGCTGCGATATCAGCATCTTGTTTTTTGTCTGACGAAATCACCGTGGCGGTCACTTGGATTTCGTTGAAGTAGCCTTCTGGGAACAATGGACGAATCGGGCGGTCAATGAGGCGTGAAGTCAAGGTTTCCATCTCAGATGGGCGACCTTCACGTTTGCCATAGCCACCTGGGATTTTACCAGCAGCGTACATTTTTTCTTGATAGTTGACGGTCAATGGAAAAAAGTTTTGACCCGCTTGCGCCTCGTCTTTTACCACAACAGCAACTAGTACAGAGACGCCGCCCATGTGGACGACGACTGAATTAGCTTGGCGTGCGATACGACCTGTTTCTAAGGTAACTTGTTGATTACCATATTGGAATTCTTTAGTAATAATATTAAACATAATGCGGTTTTATCCTTTGTGTGATGAAATAGGGCGATTTAAGTTTTAGTAATAGCCCCTAACGTTTGTGTTCTTTTCGAAAAATACAAACGTTAGAAGCAATCTACCAATTCGCTTAATAGCAGCCTTAAATCAGCCTAAATTAAAAAATACTTTAAAAAAGTAAGTGTAAAATGCGATTGTGCCGGCACAACGCGTTGTCTATTTTACCTAGTTTTGCGGTGAATCACCACCTTTTAACTGCGCTTTAACCACTAATAGCAAAGATGGGTAATGACTAAGCTAACAGCGAGGGTAAAAGTGAAAAGACAATTCGCTAAAAATATTGAACCCATAAAAAAGCGGCTACCCAAAAGCAGCCGCTGATTGAATAAAGCTCATAATGCGCTGATAAATTAGCGACGTAAGCCTAATTCATTGATGAGTGCAGTATAACGGTTTGCATCTTTACGTTTTAAGTAGTCAAGTAACGTACGGCGTGAGTTAACCATACGAATCAAACCACGACGGCTGTGATGGTCAGCTTTGTGTGCTTTAAAGTGTGGTTGTAAGTCATTGATACGCGCCGTTAATAATGCCACTTGAACTTCAGGTGAACCTGTGTCGTTTTCAGCGCGTTGGAATTTTGCGATTACGTCTGCGCGGTCTTGGTTAGTCAACATAATATTTTCCTAGCTTTTTTAGCATAAAATGAGAAGCCTAATCGGCTAACTATCGAGTCGATTAGTGTAAAAAAATCAGGATAACCACGCTTCTCAGTAGTTAACCGTCAAAAAGGAGCATTATTTTACCAAATATTACCCAATAAAAAAACCCTAATTTGCATTAGGGTGTTGAATTTATTAAGGCTTTCAATAGATTCAAGCTTTCAATTTACTGATTGCCCGTAGGCTGTTTGGGGGTTTCGCTATGCAGACGGTCAAGCTGCTCTTGTGGCGCGGTGGTGAGTTTATCAGAAGTCACTTCGTCCGCATCATTAGGCGTAGTATCGGCAACAAACGTCGCGTCAGGCGCTTTCTTGTCCATTTTATCAATATCTGTCATAGTAGTGGGTTGCATGGCAATCTCCTTTTCTTATGCTTATTCAAGCTTATTTAGTCAGTGCTTGGTCAATGGCTTCAGCAAAATCTGGAATATCTTCAGGTTGACGACTGGTAATCAAATTACCATCTATCACCACTGATTTGTCTTCAAACTGCGCACCTGCATTTTTTAGGTCAACAGCAATGGTTTTATAAGCGGTTAATTTTTTACCACGAGCAATTTCGGTATCTGCAAAAATCCACGGGGCATGACAAATCGCTGCGACAGGTTTACCCGCATTCATGAATGCTTTTACCATCGCTTGTGCATCGGTATTTGCCCGCAACACATCCGCATTGGCACCGCCACCTGGCAATACAATGGCATCATAATCGGCTGCGTTGGCTTCACCAATCAATAAATCAGCGGTAAAGGTGTCAGCAGGGTCAGTATGATTAAGCCCGCGCACTTGTTTTTGGGGTTGTGTGGTGATTAACGTGGTTTGGTGACCTTTAGCTTCAAGGAGGTCATTGGTTTGGGTATATTCAACTTGTTCAAAGTCGGTATCAAGTAAAATAGCAATCTTAGCCATGGTAATTATCCTATTATTTCATTATTTAAGTTAAAGATAGTTAAAAAAAAATTGTTGTTGTTATTGATTCGTCTTTTGTAAATTGGGCGCTTTATTTTGAGATTATTATTTGATTTTTCTATTTGATTTTTATTTTATTAATAATATTTCTATTAATTGTAGAAAGTTATCTAAATAAACCGCTGTTTGTTCTTTATTAGCAAAGCTTGCTAAGCAAAGAACCAAATAAATCAACACCACTAAGAATAAAGAAATCGCCGGATAAAAACTGCTAGCAAAGCGTCACGTTTTGTATCAATGCATAAAAAACGTACTCGCTTTGTGACATCACACCGCTCAGTGAGCAAATTATGTGAATACAGCAAAAAATTAGCAAGATGATAAGTTTACTGACTTACTGTGGCTGGTTTAAATTAACTAGCTTCAGCGGTTGTAAACGACCATTGGGTTCAAGTAGCCCTGTACCCAAAAATTGCTGATGGTCGTCAAACAAGCGAAACGTTTGATTGGCGGTTAAGATAAGCTGCTGAGTTAACATCGTCGTTTTGACATTTAAGCGTTGACCTTGCCGGATGCGCTTTGATTGGCTATCGTCTAATACTAAGCTTGGTAGTGAGTGAACGCAGGCATCCACCGCTAATAGCTTATCAAGCCGCGCTGCAATATCGAGCGCGGCAAAATCGGCTAAGGTGATGGCATCGGCAATTTCAAAATCACCCGTCTGTGTACGCCTAAGCGCTGTCAGATGTCCTACTGTGCCCAGTGCTTTGGCAATATCTTCAGCCAGCACGCGCACATAAGTTCCTTTGGAGCAAGTGACGGTTAATTGCAATTGTTGAGCGGATAGGGGAGTAAGTGACAGCTCATAAATGGTGAGAGGACGTGCTGCTCGCTCCACTTCAATACCTTCACGCGCCAGTTCATACAGTTTTTTGCCGTCTTTTTTGAGCGCGGAGTACATGGGCGGAACCTGCATTATCTCACCCAAAAATTGCTCAGTGACGCTTTGTAACATTGCTTGTGTCACATTTGGTACAGGGATAGTGGCAATTATCTGACCTTCAGCATCCCCTGTATCGGTTTGCTCGCCGAGTTTGATAATGGCTTGGTAAGACTTGATGGCATCGAGTTGATAATGGCTAAACTTGGTTGCCTCTCCCAGACAAATCGGCAGCAACCCTGTTGCCATTGGGTCAAGAGTACCGGTATGACCCGCTTTTTTACTGTCGTGCACATCAGATTTGAGCAAGTATTTGACTTTTGATACCACTTGCTGGGAGGTCATCCCTTGCGGTTTATCAATCAGTAAGACGCCAGAGACGATGGATTTTGTTTTTGGTTGGGTCATCATGTTATGGATTTATCAATTCACTAAAAGTCGGTTCGAATCAGCCGCGAGTAATCTGCTGCGCTAATAGGGTGGTTGACAGAATACGGCTTTGATTTAGGGTTAATGTGTGCCCGTTGTTGCCACTGTTGCAAGCTATAGCGGTTATCAATCAATTGCTGGTCATACAGATAACTGGGAATATAGCCTGATAACAAGATACGATAATCAAATGGCAAAGGTTCGATATCGTCAATCAGCTCATAAATTGCCGTGGTACAGTTATTTACCAATGAATTATACCATGTCGGCTGCGTTTTTAAGGACTTGGCTTTTGCTAGGTACGCAAGCAGCAGCGCTTGAATATGGTGTTTTGGCATATTGATGGGATAAATATAAACATCTTCATGACGGATATTACTACGGGTATAAATAATATCTTTTTCATCGGCAGCGATAATCACCAATTCAAACTTGCGAAAAAATCCACCCAGCGTACTAAACTGTTCATTGACTTCTTTGCGAATCTCGATGGATAACGCAAGCTGCTTGCCATCACTAAACCCAAAACTCACTAGCGTATGGGCAATGGCATCGCCCATCCAATAGGAGGCGATAAAATCAACCGTTTGCAGTTTTGCCAAGTCGTATTGCCTAGTTTCCCAGCGCGGCTGAAAATGGGTTTTATCTTGCCAATCAAAATTTCTAACATTGCTAATGGTGAGTGTGTTGCCATCACGGTCAAGCCGATAGTCTAACATTTGGGCAACTTCGGGGTTCCAATCACGCTCATTGCTAGCTGACATCGAAAAAAAACTGGCAATGGCAATCGCCACCACCGCACAAAAAATCAATAATAAAGACTGGTGAGAAAGTAGGGATGAAAATAGGGTCGGTTTGATGATACTGACCAAAACAGCAAGGGTGAAAAATACCCATACACTAATCAGTGCCAGACTGACATATCTGCCTAAGGGCTGATGCGTCCACACAAACACCCCGACCCACAGACTTGAGAGAATAATGACGATAAACTTAATGATACCCCAAAGTAACTGCATTCAACATCCCTGTTAATGACTCAAAGTGACAAAAAAGCTTATCATAGCCTACAACGCATCAGTCGTCTGATGGCTGACCTTCGCTACTTTGTACCGCTTTAGAAATCAGGTTCATCATATAGTTAGCGTTAGCGGTCACTTCATCATAGTGAAAGCGCAGACGCGGCGTAGTGCGAGTTTTTAGCAAATGACTGAGCTCAGTACGCAGAAAACCTGATGCTTTGTTCAGCACTTCTAAGCTTTCGGTATGATAATCTTTTGCCATGGCATCATCCATCGACTTTTCCATGATGGTGACATAGATATCAGCATAACCCAAATCTGGGCTGATTTTGACACTAGAAATGGTTACAAACCCAGTCAAGCGTGGGTCGTTAATCTCGTCACGAATCAAAACCGCTAGGTCGCGCTGAATTTGATCGGCTAGACGTTGTAAACGTTGATTCATTGGTAATCCTTTTTATAGTAAAAAAAGGTCTAATTAACCTAGATTAATTAGACCACTGGAAAGGTTGCTAATAGCAAGCTGGCAGTATTAGGTTGTCAGCTTAACTTATAAGGTACGTTTGACTTCATGAATTTCGAAGACTTCAATCTTATCGCCTTCTTTTACTTCATAACCTTTTACCGCTAGACCACACTCCATACCAGCGCGCACCTCATTAACATCCTCTTTAAAGCGACGTAATGATTGTAATTGACCGGTGAAAATAACTTGGTCATCACGCAATACCCGAATTGGCTTGTTACGGATAATATTACCTTCTGTCACCATACAACCGGCTGCATAACCAAAGCGACTAGAATGGAACACTTCACGTACTTCTGCGATACCCAAGATTTGCTCACGATGTTCTGGCGCAAGTAAACCGCTCATCGCTGCCTTCACATCATCAATTAAGCCATAGATAACACTATAGTAGCGAATATCTAAGCCTGCTTCATCCGCTTTGCGTTTGGCAGCGGTATCAGCCCGAACGTTGAAGCCTAATAACACCGCTTCACTTGATTCGGCGAGTACCACATCCGATTCGGTGATTGGACCGACACCCGATGAGATAACTTTGACTTTAACTTCATCGGTAGATAATTCATCAAGCGCGGTTAACAAGGCTTCTAGTGAGCCTCGAACGTCAGTTTTAAGAATCAAATTAACGGAAGGCAGTTTGGCATCGCTCATTTGGTCAAACAAGTTTTCTAAGCGTGATTTGGCTTGACGTTCAAGCACTTTTTCACGCTCACGAACCGTGCGATATTCTGCAACTTCGCGCGCACGTTTCTCATCTGAAACCACCATAAACTCGCTACCAGCCGCTGGCGTATCAGGCAGACCTAAGATTTCAACAGGAATCGAAGGACCCGCTGAGGTAATTTTTTGACCGTTTTCATCGGTCATAGCACGGACGCGACCATAATATTCACCAGCAAGTACCAAGTCACCTTGATTTAAAGTACCTTGTTTGACCAGCAAGCTAACCACGGCACCGCGACCTTTTTCAAGACGTGATTCAATCACCACACCTTGCGCTGCACCGTCAGTAGCGACTTCAAGTTCCATCACTTCTGCTTGTAGGTTAATCACTTCAAGCAATTCATCGATACCTTGACCTGTTAACGCAGAGACTTTGACTACCGGTGTGTCACCGCCCCATTCTTCAGGAACGACTTGTTTGGTGGTCAGTTCGTTGAGCACGCGGTCTGGATCGGCACTGTCTTTATCCATCTTGTTGATAGCCACGATAATCGGGGTACCTGCGGCACGCGCATGGTCAATCGCTTCAGCCGTCTGCGGCATCATACCGTCATCGGCTGCGACCACTAACACCACGATATCCGTCGCTTTGGCACCGCGAGAACGCATCGCAGTAAATGCGGCGTGACCTGGGGTATCTAAGAAAGTAATAACGCCTTGGTCAGTCTGCACATGATAAGCACCGATATGCTGCGTAATACCACCTGCTTCGCCCGATGCCACTTTACTAGAACGGATCTTATCAAGCAGGGACGTTTTACCGTGGTCAACGTGACCCATGATGGTAACCACAGGCGGACGCGCTTGGACGTTGCTACTTTTCTCGCCAACCGCCTCACGTAGTGAGTCTTCAACTTGCGTTGAACTCACAAGCACTGGGTTATGACCCATTTCTTCAACAAGTAGGGCAGCGGTCTCTTGGTCGATGGATTCGTTTTCACGGACCAACTCGCCCATTTTCATTAACATTTTGACGACTTCGCGTACTTTGATTGCCATTTTTTGGGCAAGTTCAGATACCACGATGGTCTCACCGATTTCAACGTTATGCACGATTTTCTCAACCGGTTTTTCAAATTTGTGTTTATTGGCTTGCGATGATTTTAAGCCGCGACCACGGTTTTTAATCTCTTGCTCACCCTCATCACCACGGCGACGACGACGGTTTTTATTTGCAGTGCTTGCGGTTCCGCGTTTGATTTCACGGCGTTCTTGTTCAAATGAATCTTCAAGCGCTGCGCCCACCAAACCTTCTGCCAATGGTTCATCTTTTTTGACAACCATCGTAGTTTCAGTATCAGTTTCGCTGTATTTACTTGCCATTTGACGCATTTGCTCAAGGGTACGCTGCTGAGCTTCTTCAGCGGCTTTACGGCGATTTTCGGATTCGATTTGACGTAAGCGTTCTTCTTCTGCTTCACGCGCTTTGCGTTCACTATCCGATTCTTTTTTCGGCGTAGGTTTTTTGTCAGCTTTTTTGACTTCGATTGCAGCGGTTTTATTGCCTTTTTTCACTACCACACTGGTGGTTGTGTGCTCTTTGGCAGCTTGACTACCGCCACCTAAGTTAGCACGCATTGCCGCAAGGGTAGCTTGCTGGCGCGCTTCAGCGGCTTGTTTGGCTTTGTCTTTTTCAGCTTGTTCTTGGGCTGCTTTTTCTTTTGCCAAACGCGCTTTTTCTTCGGCGTCTTTAGACGCTGCTTCACGAGAGGCTAGCTCTTCAGCAATTTTATTGGGATTTGGCTTATCAAATACCATTTTTTTGCGTACTTCAACATTGACACTTTTGGCTTTACCAGAAGTGCCTGTCACCCGTGCAGTAGAAGTAGTTTTGCTTTTTAAGCTAATGCGAGGTTTATCATTTTGACCATGACTTTGTTGTAAAAAGCTGACCAGTTTTTGTTGTTCGCTATCGGTGACGATGTCATTGTCACCGCGCGCAGACAGCCCTGCCTTGACCAGTTGATTATTAATTGCTTCAACGGTCTTTGTGGTCATTGCTGCAAGTTCTTTTACGGTTTTATCTGCCATTCATACACCTTTTTTAATTAAACCATGATTCACGGGCTTTCATAATAAGCTCACCTGCGGTCTTTTCATCAAGACCTTCGATATCTTGGATATCAAAGATGGCTTGTTCGGCAAGGTCGTCGACGGTGATGACATCACGTTCGGCAAGCTTGTAGGCCCATGCTTGAGTCATGCCTTCAAGGTTTAGAAGCTCTTGGCTTGGCTCTTTAATATTTTGTTGTTTGACCAATTCATCAGCAATCACCGCTTCTTTGGCACGTTCTTGGATTGCGTCGATGGCGTCATCATCTAGCCCATCGATGTCGTAGAAAGTCTCAGCAGGGACATACGCAACTTCTTCAAGTGAGGTAAATCCAATATCTACCAAGGCTTGTGCCAAATCTTCATCGACTTCAAGACGTGTGTAGAATAGGTCGCGATACACTTTGGTTTCTGATTCTTGTTGAGCATTGTACTCGTCTTCGAGCATCATGTTAAGACGATAGCCTGTTAATTCTGATGCAAGACGCACGTTTTGACCTTGTGAGCCAATCGCACGGGCCAACTGATCGTTAGTGGCAAAGATGATATCTGCAGTTTTGGTATCTTCATCAAGAATAATACGATCAACATCCGCAGGTTCCAATGCGCTGATAATGTATTGCACTGCATCATCCGACCATACCACGACGTCGATACGCTCGCCTTCAAGCTCTTGTTGCACGGCTTGGATACGGGTACCACGCATACCAATACAAGCACCAACAGGGTCGATACGATGGTCATTGGTTTTGACTGAAATCTTAGCACGTAAGCCAGGTTGACGCGCGACATCACGAATTTCAATGATTTGCTCAGCAATTTCTGGTACTTCTTTTTGCATCAGTGCCGTTAGCATTTGTGGTGAGGTACGAGACAATACGAGCTGAGCACCGCGGTTATCACGATTGACTTGCTCTAAAATCGCATTGATACGACCTTTGATGCGTAACTGCTCACGCGGCAACATTTTATCGCGGGGTAAATATCCTTCGACATTATCGCCCAAATCAATGATGTAACCATCGCGCGCCGGTTTTTTGACTTCACCCGTAATCATCTCGCCGATACGATGTTCAAACGCATCTGCCACCAGTGAGCGTTCAGCTTCACGGATTTTTTGAATGATGACTTGTTTGGCTTGGGTAGCGGCAATACGGCCAAACTCAATGGATTCGATTTGTTCTTCTTTGACGTCGCCGATTTTCCACTCGTTTTCATCCAAATCGCTAATCGCTAGCTGACAGGCAGGCATTTCATGATCTTCATCTGCCACTACTGTCCAATAGCGGTAAGTGTCATAGTCGCCCGTTTTGCGATTGATATGCACGCGCACGGCAACTTCAGGCTGCTCACTATAAACTTTCTTTTTGGTCGATACCACCAATGCTTGCTCAATCGCTTCAAAAATATCTTCAGGATTTAAGCCTTTTTCATTACTGACGGTTTCAACGACCGTTAAAATTTCTCGATTCATGTAATCACCTATAATTTAAGTCATTCTAGACTTTATTCTTTAAAATCTTGCTTTTAGCTAGAAAAAAGTTAGCTAGAAGACATAGCGTAAAAAAGGCGTTAACCCCAAATTTAAAAGCTAAAATTGGTAGACCAAATTGGCTTTATCAATATTATCAAGCTCGATGGCTAAAAGTTGGTCATTGACTTGATCGTTTTCGTTTTTGACCGTCAACTGGCGCTCGTCAATATTGACCAATTCGCCTGTGACTTTACGGCGCTTATCACTACCTTGTCCAATCGCATGAATCAATCGTAAGCTGATGGTTTGCCCCACATAGTCATGCAGCTGCTCAGCAGAAAAAAACGCGCGGTCCAAACCAGGTGAAGACACCTCAAGTAGATACTCGCCTGCAATCGGGTCGTGCAAGTCCAACACACCACCGACTTGGTGGGTGACCGCAGCACAGTCTTCAATGGTGACTTGTTTGCCTTCGGCACGGTCTTCAGGTAGGGCTTCAATATAAATACGAAGAAGAGAGCGTCGACCTTGTGGTACAAATTCAATACCCCACAAGCTCACATCACAGGCAGTTACTGCTGGCTCAATGATTTGGGTCAGTTCAGCAACTTTCGTTGATAGTTTCATGATATCCTTTAGAGTTGATTATTAACATCTTTGTTGATTTTAAAAGCTGATTTTAAAAATTGGCAAGTTACTAAAACGCAACCGCTAATTTAGCAAAACTTAAGTTTTTTCGAAACCAACAGATACAAAAAAACCCACAAACTAATTGGTGGGCTTTTAAATCAATAAAAGTGTGTCTAAATTGATTTTTCTAGTAATGATACCAAAGCAATGCTACTAGAAAAGTGGTAGCGGGGGCTGGATTTGAACCAACGACCTTCGGGTTATGAGCCCGACGAGCTACCAGACTGCTCCACCCCGCAACAATTCAGAGAGCGTATTATAGAGTGAGATATTAACCTTGTCAACAGTTATTTAAAATTAATTTAGTTGGTGCGAATGGAGGGACTCGAACCCTCACACCTTGCGGCACTACCACCTCAAGGTAGCGTGTCTACCAATTCCACCACAATCGCAAAAAACCAAACTACTTTAACCAAGCTGTTTTTTTAAATAACAACACTCTAAAATAGACGCTGTA
Organism: Enhydrobacter sp. 8BJ; assembly: GCA_902506225.1. GTDB lineage: Bacteria > Pseudomonadota > Gammaproteobacteria > Pseudomonadales > Moraxellaceae > Faucicola. Next base: position 469,389 of record LR733345.1, read on the forward strand.
TTCTAGGTCAAAACTACCAATAACGCAACATTTTTTTTAATAACTTATTTGGCAGGTGTAGGCGTCGTTGGTGTAGGGCTTGCAGGCGCAGTATTAGTCGCTAGACTGGTATCAAGGGTACGGCTAGATAGCGATTGCTGTTTAGCAAATACTGCCAATGTCATACTGGTGATAAAGAAGATTGCCGTTAAAACCGCCGTCAAGCGCGTCAGAAAGTTGGCAGAGCCAGACGCACCAAATACGGTTGCCGAACCGCCTGCACCAAATGAAGCGCCGGCATCGGCACCTTTACCATGTTGAACTAAAATCAGACCAATCATTGAAATCGCGACAATAATATGAACCACTAAAATTGCATTATACATACTTATCTCTACAAAACTTGATAGCACTGATGCCCAACAAGAACGCTGTCAGTGGCAAAAGTAAGAAATTTTAAATGGGTGATATTTTACCTTAAATTTGGGCAAATGCTTGAATAATTTGTGTAAAGCTCGTCGCGTCTAGTGATGCCCCACCTACCAACACCCCATTTACATTTGGGCATTGGGCGATTTCTACGGCATTATCCGCTTTCACGCTGCCGCCATACAATATCGGTGTGGTCGCTAAAGAGGCATCGATGTCCATTAATGTGATGTTGATAAAGGCATGAATGTTTTGTACTTCTTGTATGGTTGGGGTTTTACCTGTACCAATCGCCCAAACCGGTTCATAAGCGATAATTAACTTAGAGGATAAGTTATCACATTCAGCGGCTAGTTGTTTAACCACCGTTAATTGCGCTGCTAGCACATCTTGGGTCTGATTTTTCTCATACTGGGCTTGTGTTTCACCGATACAAAAAACAACGGTTAAATCATGTGCAAAGGCATGGCGAATTTTTTGGATTAAACAAGTGTCATCTTCATTAAAATATTGACGGCGTTCTGAATGTCCGACTAAGACATAATTTACTTGAGCGTCCTTGAGCTGAGCACCCGAAACTTCCCCAGTAAACGCGCCTTTATCGGCGTGTTGTGCACATAAGTTTTGCGCAGCTAGCCCAATGTTACATGACCCATGTTGAATGGCTTGTTGCGTGGTCGATAAATGTATAAAACTCGGGGCGACAACCACGTTACAGCGTTGCAGTACATCCGCAGGTATCTGCTGCTGTAAATCGGTCATGAGGGCTGTGGCAGTCAGCTGTGTGCTAGGATTCATTTTCCAATTAGCAATCACCCAAGAATTCTGCCAATTTGCTACATAATCAGATGCTTTCATAATGTCCCTGTCAATTGAGGTAAGTGGTTATCTATGAATTTGCAAAGTATAAATGTCAAGATAACATTAAAATATAAGTAACGCTATTTAACATATCACGGTGTAAAACATCACCATGTAAAGATATCAAGATATGAAAATAGGAGTATTTAAAATACTAGGCGTAAAATGGTAGGTATTATATAAGCAATTGCAGCGATTTGCCGAATAAATTATTGGGTTACGCAAGTGAGATATTTAAAGAAGGGATAAAGTATAACAACAGTTTTATGAAGGTTGATTGAGAGAGATAAAATGCGATAAAAAATTATTTATCGCTGAATTCACGGATTTGTCGAGAATGATTTGTTAATATATAAATGAATAGTTTACACTAACAAACACTAGCCCATTTGAATAAATATTGAGTAAACGAGAAAAACGATGGCGGCATCCCTTCCTAGTTTTGGTGGCATTGCATCGCGATTAGTGCATGAAGGACTAGTTAGCGAAGCGGCAATGCAAAAAGTATTGGCAGAATCGCAGCAGCAAAAAATAAATTTAATCGCCTATGTGGTTGACAATAAGCTTGCGCAAGCTGACGCAGTAGCGTGGGTAATTTCGCGAGAATTTGGCGACCCACTCATTGATTTGGATGCCATCAATGTCAACTATATTCCAAAAGAAGCGGTTGATGAAAAAATTATTCGCGAATTTAATATTCTGCCGATTTTCCAACGAGGTAGCCGCTTATTTGTTGCCATGAGCGACCCGACGCGGGTAGATGCTTTAGATGCACTGCGGTTCGGTACAAGGTTTACCGTGGAAACAGTGGTTGCCGAACACCACAAAATCAAATCACTCATCGAAAAAATCTTTACTACCACCAATTTAGCTGATTTTGATGATATGGAAGCGGTGGAGTTTGATGAAACCCGCGCCGATGAAGACAATAGTGCCACCAGTCATTTAGATGTCAATGATGAAGCGCCTGTCGTCAAGTTCGTTAATGGGATGCTCATCAAAGCCATTACCATGGGCGCTTCAGACTTACACTTTGAACCCTATGAAAAATCTTATCGCGTGCGTTTTCGTATTGATGGGGTGTTACAAAAAATGGCAAATCCACCGACGCAGCTAGCGGGTAAAATTGCTGCCCGCCTGAAAGTCATGTCACAAATGGACATCTCTGAACGCCGCGTGCCGCAAGATGGTCGTATCAAATTAAAAATTTCCAAGGATAAGGCGATTGATTTTCGTGTCAACTCATTGCCAACCTTATTTGGTGAAAAAATTGTACTGCGTATTTTAGACCCCTCATCAGCGATGCTAGGCATTGATGCACTGGGCTATGAGCCTGACCAAAAGCAGCTATTTATGGATGCGCTGGCAAAACCGCAAGGGATGTTATTGATTACCGGTCCTACTGGTTCGGGTAAAACCGTATCCTTGTATACGGGGCTTAATATCTTAAACACAGTTGAGACCAATATTTCCACCGCAGAAGATCCCGTTGAAATTAACCTTGAAGGCATCAATCAGGTCAACGTAAACAATAAAGTTGGCTTGACCTTTGCCAGTGCGCTCAAATCATTCTTGCGTCAAGACCCTGATATTGTAATGGTCGGTGAGATTCGTGACTTAGAAACGGCGGAAATTGCTGTCAAAGCTGCCCAAACAGGGCATATGGTACTGTCAACCTTACATACCAACTCAGCGCCAGAAACCTTAACGCGTCTACGTAATATGGGGGTGGCATCCTTTAACATCGCCACCTCAGTCAATTTGGTAATCGCACAGCGCTTAGCCCGTCGCCTGTGTAAAGCTTGTAAGAAACCGACAGATGTACCAAAAAATAGCTTGCTTGAAATGGGCTTTACGGAAGAAGATTTGGCAGATCCCAGCAATGTCATTTATGAGCCTGTTGGCTGCGCTGAATGCCGCGATGGCTATAAAGGACGTGTTGGTATTTATGAAGTGATGAAAGTAACACCAGAGATTGCGCGAATTATTATGGAAGACGGCAACGCTATTGAGATTAAAGACGCTGCCTTAAAGCAAGGGTTTAGGGATTTAAGGCGCTCTGGTATTTTAAAGGTTCTACAAGGCACGACCAGTATCCAAGAGATGTATCGTGTTACCAGCGAATAGTGCATTTTTCATCCGTCTTTATTGAAGATTAGTTGAGATATTAAGGGGTTAAGGGTATGGCAAAAGTCCAAACAGAAATGTTATTAGACTTTGTCTATGATGGGGTCAATCGCCGTGGCGAAAAAGTCAAAGGCGAAACCACCAGCCGCAATATTGAGCTGGCAAAAGCGCAACTACGCAAGCAAGGCATCAAAGTCAAGACGATTAAGAAAAAACCCAAGCCTATTTTTCAAATGAAAAAAAGCATCAAGGCAATTGATATTGCTATCTTTGTGCGGCAGTTGGCTACAATGATGAAAGCGGGCGTTCCCCTTACTCAGTCGTTTGAAATTGTTGCAGATGCGCTCGATAACCCCTCAATGAAAGAGCTGGTGCTTAGCGTCAAGTCAGAAGTGGAATCAGGGAGCACCTTTGCTGCGGCGCTGCGCAAACATCCCAGATATTTTGATGACCTATTTTGTTCATTAGTAGAGGCAGGTGAGCAATCAGGTGCGCTTGAAACTATGCTTGAGCGTGTCGCGACGTACAAAGAAAAAAGCGAGCTACTAAAAGCAAAAATTAAAAAAGCTTTGAAATACCCGATTGCGGTTATCGTGGTGGCGATTATCGTTACCATTATTTTGCTGGTCAAAGTGGTACCGGTGTTTGCTGATTTATTCAATTCATTTGGCGCAGAGTTACCCGCGTTTACCCGGATGGTAGTCAGTATGTCGGAGTGGATGCAAAAATGGTGGTGGTTATTGCTATTTAGCATTGCAGGCGCTGTGGTTGGCTTTTCTGAAGCTAAAAAACGTAGTAAGCCCTTTAATGATTTTTTAGACCGAATTACCTTAAAATTACCAATCTTTGGCAATATTGCTTACCAAGCGGTGGTTGCCCGTTTTTCCCGTACCTTGTCTACCACTTTTGCGGCAGGTGTGCCGCTGATCGATGCGTTAGATTCAACCGCTGGGGCAACCAATAATGTGGTGTTTTATAATGCCACGCAAAAAATTAAAGGCGATGTTGCGACGGGTCAACAGCTGCAGTTTTCGATGCGCTCTACCAATCTTTTCCCCAGTATGGTTATCCAAATGGTCGGTATTGGTGAGGAGTCAGGTAGTCTAGAGGAGATGCTTGATAAAGTGGCGACTTATTATGAAAACGAAGTGGACAACGCCGTAGATGGGTTAACAAGTCTGATGGAACCGATGATTATGGCGGTTTTGGGGGTGCTGGTAGGGGGTCTAGTGATTGCCATGTATCTACCAATTTTCCAAATGGGCTCGGTGGTGGGCTAACAATCATGGCATTGATTCTAGATTTTGTATTATTATTACAGCAGTCGCAATGGCTGACGTTGATTATCGTAGCTTTATTGGGATTATGTGTGGGCAGTTTTCTCAATGTGGTGATTTATCGCACGCCTTTGATGATGGAGCAGCAGTGGAAGAACGAATGCCAGTTATTGCTCCATCCAGAAACCATTGTTGACCATCATGAATCCATTACCTTAAGCCGTCCTGCTTCTCGTTGCCCGCATTGTGGGCATTCAATACGTTGGTTTGAAAATATGCCTGTTATTAGCTGGCTACTGCTAAAAGGAAAATGTAGTCAGTGTCATCACGCCATTAGTTATCGTTATCCGCTTGTAGAAATCATCACCGCTATTTTATCTGTACTGGTGGTGATGAAATTTGGTGTTACTTGGCAAGCACTGGCAGGATTGGTACTCACATGGACATTAGTGGCTTTGACAGGCATTGATTTTGATACCCAGTTGTTGCCTGACCGATTTACATTGCCGTTAGCGGGATTAGGATTATTTGTCAACGCCTTTGGCTTGTTTGTCAGTCCCACAGCGGCTATTTTTGGCTATGTGTTTGGGTTTTTATGCTTGTGGATTGTCTATCAACTGTTTTTGCTGATTACGGGCAAGCACGGGATGGGGCATGGCGATTTTAAATTATTAGCGGCTTTGGGGGCTTGGCTAGGGCCTTTGATGCTACCGTTAATTGTGCTTTTATCTGCCTTTGTCGGCTCGGTTGTGGGTGTAATATTGATGAAGCGCTCAGGTGAAAGCAAACCTTTTGCATTTGGACCTTATATCGCCATTGCTGGCATGATAGCACTGTTGTATGGGCAACCAATAATGTCGTGGTATCTAGGAAAAATGTCATGACGTCATTTATGGGTCAGTTATCCGTGAATCAAGGAGGGGTTGTGATGTTGGTAGTTGGGCTTACAGGGGGCATCGGTAGCGGCAAATCACAAGTGAGCCGTTGGTTCGATGCGCATGGAATTGTTATTATTGATGCCGATGTATTGGCACGTGAAGTCGTTGCCAAAGGTTCGCCAACGCTAAAAAAAATTGTCGCCAAATTTGGTGACTGGGTGATTGATGAGGCAGGTGAGCTTAATCGCCGTGCTATGCGAGAGCATGTATTTGGTAGTGTGCAAGCGTTAATGGATTTGGAACAAATCACCCATCCTGCCATTCGCAGCCGTGCCAAAGAATTACTAAGAGCTGCCCAGTCGCCCTATGTAATTTTGGTGGCACCCTTACTGTTAGAAGCCTCCGAAGCGGGGCTGGCCAATCTGTGTGAGCGAGTATTGGTGGTCGATAGTCATGAATCCTTGCAGATTGAGCGCGCCAGTCAACGTGATGGTCAAACACCTGAACGTATTCAAAACATCATGGCAAATCAACTGTCGCGTCATGACAGGCTCAGACAAGCCGATGACATAGTCGATAACAACGGTAGCTTAGACGATTTGTATTTAAAACTTGAACAGTTGCACCAAAAATATTTGGCAATGGCAGGGGTTAATTAGCGCTAAAGATAAAAGCCGTCTGATTAAGACGGCTGTTGAGATTGCGACAAGTTCAATTATGATTTTACCGATGAGCGTTGACGAATCGCGGTTAGCGTATCATCAACTAGTAAATCACCGTTCAAAAATACATCTTGCAACAAATTATTTTGCTCGGCAAGCTCATCTTCACGCAGCGTCATATAACTACCCTGATGTTTGACCAAGGCTAAACGCCCGCGTTTGCTGCGTTTACTCACACTGGTAATTGGGTCTTTATACACATCTCGCCAAAAACCGTCCACCCGTGCGCTGCTGGTCTTCATCGCAAAATTCAAAGTATCGCGGTTAACTTGTTGCAGTAGCCCGCCACCCATCCCAAAGGTAATATTGTCACTACTAAAGCCTGCTTTAATCACCGCATCAATTATTTTACCCATGCTAGTGGGATTAATACCATCCCCTTGGATGAGTCGCACATAGCTTGGCAGTAGCTTATAGCCTTTTGAATTGGTGGTGGTGCCAAATTTTGCTGCAAGGCGCTGCAAGGCTTCACGCACCACTTTAATCGGATCGCCACTATCAGGGCGAATCACTAACGTGCCGCCTGTTTGCGCTACTTTTTCTTTTAGCTCACCACCCCAAATATTATCAATGGCATTCCATAAGTCGTAGCTATCACTCACTACCGCAAAGGTTTTACCTTCACCGCCAAATTTGGCAATCATATTGCCATAGGCATCTGCTTCATGCTCACGTCCCCAAGTGGTCATGGTGCTATGTTCTGCTGCAGGAATGGAAAAAGCCGTCATGTCATTTTGCATACCATACCAACGATTGGCAGCCACAATTGCGCTTAAGGTATCCGTACCGGAAAAATTTACCAAGTGAGCAAGCGCGCCGAGTGCAGCCGATTCAAGGCTAGACACCCCACGAGCGCCAAAATCATGCAATTTAAACGGTAGATTATTTAAGTTATCAGCCGATTTTTCCAAGCCTGCTTTGATGATTTGCTTACAATAATAAGAAAGGCTTGCCACAGTGCTAGGATACCAAATAGCGCGCAATAGCGCAGTTTCGATATAGCTTGTCAACCAGTAAAACTCAGGGTCGGTATTCACCACCTGACACAATACTTGACCCGTTGGTACCACCATGCCTTCGGGTATCGCTTGAATGCGAAGTGGTAAAAGACCGCCATGTTTGGCGACTAATTGTCGCCAGCCTGCTTCATTAAACGGTACGCCATGAGCCGCAAGTAGCACTTTGGCTTCTTCTATATCAGCGTCGGTAATCGGTTTGGTAAGATACTGTTTTAAAAAAGCTTGTAGTCCAAAAAAAAGTACATTTTCAAAGTTGCTATTGCCGCCACGCGCTTCAATATAGCTAGATACATACTCGGTATTTGGTGGGTACTGCAGCCAATGCGACGTCTTATAGCTATCGGTATTTAAAATAAAATTGTCAAAATTTTGACTAAACATCACAGAACTCCTCTGGTGATTGCTTGCGCAGGTTAAAACCAAACCGTCTATCAGTTTGGTGGGAAAAAATTAGAGACCCACCATTTTACAAATAATGGCATAATGGTCTTCAAACAGTTTATCGGCTTTTAATTCAGCCAAGGGTAGCCAAAACGCTTTTTTGGCATCATCGCCACCTTTCACCGATGGTAAGCCTTTGGGGTCGTTTTTGAGCATAAAGTAAAACGCTTGGGTGATGGTACGACCACGAGCCGAGCGATACGGGTCATCAAAGGTATGTTGACTATGGCGTGAGCCGCGCAGAACCGCTTCAGGCACTTTTAACCGAGTCTCTTCACGTAGCTCACGAATACAGGCGTCAAATAGCGTCTCTTTCGGGTCAATAAAGCCACCAGGCAATGCCCATAGTCCTTGACCTGGCATACTACGGCGCTCCACCAATAAGATGTGTCCTGATTGAATGACCACGGCATCAACGGTCATAAAGGTGGGTGGGTAGGGGCTTGATTCCCATTGTTTTTTGTATTTATCAATGAAGCCAGCCTCTTCGTGTAGGCGTTTAAATGCTTCGGTCTTTTTAAATGCCTTCATGACATCGGTTGTCGATTGCGGTACCGCGTCGGTTAGCGGATCGGCACCCAGCAAAAATCCCTCGCGAATCGGCGTGGCAGACAACTCATGAAAATTGGGCACCGCCACCGACTGCCAATTTGGAAAAAGTGACAAGTAATAGGATGAGCTGTCTTTTGAATGTCCAATTAGACCAATATTGGCGTTTAAATCGCCTGTCACTGACTTCACGCACTGTTGCACGTATTGAAGCCACTTGGTGTCATTGTATAAGGCATCATCCAAACCGACACAATGGATGCGTTTGGCATCTTTGTTGTCAAAGGCGCCCAAAATCATTTGGCTACGTGCTTCGACACTAAAGCTATTGCGGATACTACTTGGCAAATTGGCAGAGCCAATGAGCATAATCACATTTTCAGCAAGCTTTAATGCTTCATCGACAACCGATTTATGACCTAAGTGAAACGGCTGAAAACGCCCGATAAATACCAAATAGTCATATTGATAACCTTTTTTATTTTTGGGTGTGCTAAAACGCCCTTTATCCTCGGTGACGTCTTTTTTAGTAACCGTGATAGTGTCAGTAGTGGTATTTGGCATGACGCAAACTCCTTGCGAATGATAACGCTCTCGGTCTATCCAATGGCGTTTTGGTGATAAAGTTCGGTGGTAAAGCATGTTTTTTTAACTATCTTGCCTAAACTTTCCAGCCATGCCAAGTTATTTTTGGTTAAAGATTTTTGGTTGAAGATAGTGGCTAGATTCAAGTTTTGACTTAGCTAAAAAATATTGTGACGACGCTTGATAAGCCAAACAACGACCCCCAATAAAATCCCAGTAAATTACTCAAGTTTATGCTAAAATATGGGTAAAAATTGATGACAAGCTAGGGTGACATATGAGCGATACAGAAAAAACCACAAATATCAAAATTACCGATTCAGCGCAAGGTTATCTGACTGAGTTATTAGCAAAACAAAATACTGACGGCATCGGCGTGCGTATTTTTGTTGAACATCCCGGCACGCCGCGAGCAGAATGCTGTATGTCATATAGCCAGCCAAATGAACACAATCCTGACGATTTAAAATTGGATTATGAGACATTCACCGCTTATATAGACACCCCATCTATTCCTTATCTTGAAGATGCAGTGATTGATTACAATAAAGACCGTTTTGGCGGTCAGTTGACATTCCGTGCGCCCAATTCAAAAGTACCAAAACTGGGTGAAAATGCGAGCCTAGAGGAGCGTATCAATTACGTGCTGTCTTCAGAAATCAATCCAAATCTAGCGGCGCATGGGGGTAATGTGCAATTGGTGGATTTGGTACATGAAGAAGGGGTTGGTATCACCGCCGTGCTCAAATTTGGCGGCGGCTGTCAGGGCTGCTCTGCAGTTGATATGACGCTAAAACAAGGGGTTGAAGTCTCGCTAAAACAGCAAATACCAGAATTAACCCAAGTGATTGATGAGACCGACCATACCTATACTGCCAATGCGTTTTATAAGTAAGGCGAAGTAATTAGCAGGCTATAGTTAAATGAAAAGGGCGTTGCAAAACGTCCTTTTTTATTGATTAACATCTAACAATAAAAAACCCAGTGTAACACTGGGTTTTGGTTCGAAACATTTTTGAAGCATTGGCTTAGTCGCGGTCTTCAACAGCCACAAAATCACGTTGTGTGTAGCCAGTATATAACTGACGTGGACGACCGATTTTGTAAGGGGCAGAGTGCATTTCTAACCAGTGGCTGATCCAACCAGACGTACGTGCTAAAGCAAAGATTACGGTAAACATAGAGGTTGGAATACCGATGGCTTTTAGGATGATACCTGAGTAGAAGTCAACATTTGGATATAGGTTACGCTCTTTAAAGTACGGGTCATTCAAGGCAATTTGCTCAAGTTTCATCGCAAGTTCAAGTTGTGGATCTTTGATGCCAAGCTCGCCCAATACTTCGTCACAAGTTTCTTTCATCACTTTGGCGCGTGGGTCAAAGTTTTTATAAACACGGTGACCAAAGCCCATCAATTTCACTTCTTTACGTTTTACTTTTTCCATGAATTCGTCAACGTTGTCTACGCTGCCGATTTCATCAAGCATTTTAAGTACAGCTTCGTTGGCACCACCGTGCGCAGGTCCCCAAAGCGCCGCAATGCCTGCCGCGATACAAGCGTATGGGTTAGCGCCCGTAGAACCCGCTAGACGTACAGTTGACGTAGAGGCATTTTGTTCGTGGTCAGCATGCAAGGTAAAGATTTTGTCCATTGCTTTTGCAAGGATTGGATTGACTTTATAGTTGACATCTGCTGGGGTTGCAAACATCATGTGTAAGAAGTTTTCAGCGTAGTTTAAATCATTACGCGGATACATAAATGGTTGACCATTGCTATATTTGTAACACATGGCGGCGATGGTAGGCACTTTAGCAATCAAGCGAATCGCCGTGATTTCACGATGGTCTTGTTTGCTCACATCAAGATTGTTGTGGTAGAACGCAGATAACGCACCCATCACACCGACCATAATCGCCATCGGATGAGCGTCACGGCGGAAACCTTCAAAGAAGCGACGTAATTGGTCATTTACCATTGAATGTTTACGAACTTTTTCGTAGAAATCGGCTTTTTGCTCAGCATTGGGTAATTCACCATGAATGAGTGCATAGGCAACTTCTAAGTATTCGGCTTTATCAGCTAATTGGTCAATTGGGTAACCACGGTGTAATAAGATACCTTTGTCACCATCAATGAAGGTGATTTTTGATTCAGTGGAAGCGGTTGACATGAAACCTGGATCGTATGTCCAAAAACCAGCTTGGGGTACTGCCTTAATATCGAGTACAGGATCGCCTAATGTTCCTTCAATGATAGGAAGCTCATAGTCCTGCCCATTGACGTGCAAGGTTGCAATATTGTCTTTCTCTGACATAAAATCCTCTCAGACGTGTAAAAAAAAGAAGACCTATACTTGCTCAAATGCATTGGCGCAATGACAAGGATAGGTGAATGCCCAGCCACACAGAGACGTGCAGGGCGACTTTATTAATAGCGAAAACCCAAAACTAAAACATATCTATATTAACAGCATTTTTGCCAAAAATGAAAGTAAATTTACGCCTTACGCGTACAAACAGTTAGTTATAATTAACAGGAGTTAGCTAAAACTGTGCTCCATGCTTCCGACATTCTATCAACCCTTAATATGGTTGAATATCATGATAGGTAAGTCTCAAAACGCGCAATCTTATCAAATTATTTCTGAATTTTAATAGTGGGCTACAGTGGTTTGATAAAAGATGGTTTTTTTTCTGTTTTTGTTTGTATTTGTAATCAAAGACTCTTATAATTATAAAAATTTTACTGGTGGCTAGCTTTGTATTATTAATATTTGCTAAACATAATTTACTTTTTAGCTTTGTGATTTAACAAAATTAAAAAGTAAATTGTGGGTGGCTTTTTGTCGATTATTAGTTGGTAATTTATTAGTTTTTAATTGTGAGATACGATTAGGTTTGCGGCTAATAACTATCTATTCTGTGAATAATCCAAAGTACGCTAGCTATTCCTTATCTTCGATTTACCTGTTTTTTGACAGGCTATGTGATTCATCAAACCCTGCAAGTGATTTGAAGTTCGTGCTTGATATTTTGGATATTGGCATAGCGATAACACAGGTAAGTTATAACTGCGAATAAAGGATGCCCGCTGTGAAAAGCAACCGACCGATTGACCTTCCTTTAAGCCAAGTAATTAATGTTAATTCAAAAAACCCAATTGCTTTGGCTTCAATTACCCACCGTGTTTCTGGTGTGGTGCTATTTCTCTTAATTCCTGTGATGTTATGGATTTTTCAAACGTCGCTTGCCAGTGCTGAAGGCTTTGCAGATATTTTCACCAACCCATTGGTGAAGTTTTTGGCTTGGATCTTTGTGGCTGCATTAGGCTACCATTTTGTGATGGGTTTAAAACATTTATTTGCCGATATGGGCATGAATGAAGAATTAAACAGTGGTCGCACTGCGACATTCATTGGCTTTGTACTTGCAGCGCTTTGGGTTGTGGGTTCATTTGTATGGGTGATGTTCTAATGAAAAGTGCAACAGGTTTAACAGGCTCAGGCTCTCGCGATTGGGTGGTACAACGTATTAGTGCGGTTGTATTGGCAGTTTATTCATTGGTGATGTTGGGCTGGTTCTTAACCCACCCACCAACCTTTGAATTATGGCAAGGCTTTATGCTAAGCCTACCGATGCGCTTATTTACGCTATTGATGATACTAGCATTAGTGGGTCATGCGTGGGTAGGGATGTGGACTGTATTAACAGACTACGTTAAGTCAAATGGTTTACGTTTTGTGCTGCAATCTGCCATGATTCTTGCAGTCTTGGTTTATTTATTTTGGGGCGTGATGATTTTCTTCTAAACATCCTGTTAGATAAATTTTGTTAACGTATTTATCGATTTCGACCTTAGGGCTTTTAAGCATTTAGGTGGATAAAATCGAACCATCATTTAGGAAATTAAAGCAATGGCAACAAAACAAGACAACACCATTAGCAATATTCAAACCTTAACCTTCGATGCGGTTATCGTTGGCGGCGGTGGCTCTGGTATGCGTGCGTCGCTACAATTGGCGCGTGGCGGTATGAATGTTGCGGTATTAACCAAAGTGTTCCCAACGCGTTCTCACACGGTTGCTGCGCAAGGTGGTATTGGCGCAAGTTTGGGTAACATGAGTGATGATAACTGGCACTTTCACTTTTATGACACCATCAAAGGGTCTGACTGGTTAGGTGACCAAGACGCCATCGAGTATATGTGCCGTGAAGCGCCAAAAGTGGTATATGAACTTGAGCATATGGGCATGCCATTTGACCGTAACGCGGATGGTACGATTTATCAGCGTCCATTTGGCGGCCATACTGCCAACTACGGTGAAAAAGCGGTGCAACGTGCTTGTGCGGCAGCTGACCGTACAGGTCATGCATTATTGCATACCTTATATCAAAAAAATCTTGAGCAAGGCACAGAGTTTTTTATCGAGTGGATTGCGCTAGATTTGGTCAAAGATAGCAAAGGCGACATTAACGGCGTTATCGCGCTGGAGCAAGAAACAGGTCGTGTCGCGGTATTCCAAGCGAAAACAACTGTCCTAGCAACGGGCGGTGCAGGTCGTATTTTCGCTGCGTCTACTAATGCCTTTATTAACACCGGTGACGGTCTAGGTATGGCAGTGCGTGCCGGTATTCCACTACAAGATATGGAGTTTTGGCAATTCCACCCGACAGGGGTTGCGGGTGCAGGGGTGCTATTGACCGAAGGTTGTCGTGGTGAAGGTGCGTTACTTCGTAATAAAGATGGCGAAGCCTTTATGGAGCGTTATGCGCCTACCCTAAAAGATTTGGCACCGCGTGACTTTGTATCACGTTCAATGGATCAAGAGATCAAAGAAGGTCGTGGTTGTGGTCCACAGGGCGATTACGTGGTACTTGATATGACGCACTTAGGTGTGGATACCATTATGAAGCGTTTACCATCGGTTTATGAAATTGGTAAAAACTTCGCGAACGTTGACATTACCAAAGAGCCAATCCCAGTTGTACCGACTATCCATTACCAAATGGGCGGTATCCCGACCAATATTCATGGTCAAGTTGTTATGCCAGATCTTGAAGCCGGTACCGATGCGGAAGGTTTATACGCCGAGCAAAAAATTGTGAAAGGCTTATATGCAATCGGCGAATGTTCATGTGTATCGGTTCACGGCGCCAACCGTCTAGGTACCAATTCACTGCTAGACTTGGTAGTATTTGGTCGTGCAGCGGGTCAACATATCATTGATGAGTTCCACGCCGCTGACCGTCATGACTATGAGCCATTATCACCGCGTGTTCTTGACAAAACTTTGGCGCGTTTGAATGTGTTACAGCAATCTACGCAAGGCCTCAATGCGCAAGATGTGGCTGACGAAATTCGCCGTACCATGCAGCAACACGCAGGTGTATTCCGTACCCAAGCGTCAATGAATGAAGGCGTGCAAAAAATCTTGGCACTTGAAAGCCAGGTCAATAGTCTTCACCTAGCTGATAAATCGCAAGTGTTTAATACCGCACGTATTGAAGCGCTTGAAGTGGCGAATCTCTATGAAGTTGCCAAAGCGACAATGATTTCAGCTTCACTGCGTCAAGAATGTCGTGGCGCGCACACCGTCGTTGACTACGAACGTGCGGCAGATGATGCGTATGCCCCCCTTGGTCGTAATGACCACGAATGGATGAAACATACCCTTTGGTTCTCTGAAGGTAACCGTGTTATCTACAAACCGGTTCGCAAAAGCCCACTGACTGTAGACTATGTTGAGCCAAAAGTGCGTACATTCTAATTAATATTTTTTTGGTCTTTGCAAACTAGTGTGAAGACCCTATAAACCAATACCATAAACGTGTGGAGTTTAGCATTATGAGCAGAGGTACTCGCACCATCGAGATTTTCCGCTACGATCCAGATAAAGACGCAGCACCCCGTATGCAGACATACCAAATTGAGCTTTTAGACTCTGACCGTATGTTATTAGACGTACTTGTCCGTTTGAAAAAAATGGACGAAACCATCAGTTTCCGCCGTTCGTGCCGTGAAGGTATTTGTGGCTCTGACGGTATGAACATTAATGGTAAAAATGGTCTATCATGTCTTATCAACATGAACACGCTGCCACAAAAAATTACTTTACGCCCGCTACCTGGTTTACCCGTAGTGCGCGACTTAGTGGTAGATATGAACCAATTCTATGAGCAATATGAAAAAGTTCATCCGTACTTGATTAATGACCAGCCAGCGCCACCGACTGAACGTCTACAATCACCTGAAGACCGCGAAAAGTTAAACGGTCTATATGAATGTATTCTATGTGCGTGTTGTTCAACCAGCTGTCCATCATTCTGGTGGAACCCAGACAAGTTCTTAGGCCCATCTGCCTTATTGAATGGTTACCGCTTTGTGGCAGATAGCCGTGATACTAGCACACAGGAGCGTTTAGCACGTTTAGACGACCCATTTAGCTTGTTCCGTTGCCGTGGCATCATGAACTGTGTGTCGGTTTGTCCAAAAGGCTTGAATCCTACCAAAGCGATTGGTCACTTACGTAACATGCTGCTAGACCAAGCAGGTTAGTACCACAGTTTGGTGACAAAAAAGCTCTGTATCGACAGGGCTTTTTTTATTGGGATGTGATAAATTAATAGTAATTGGCTATCTATGAATGAAAGTAATAAATGATATCCAAATATCATAATATTTTTTATACCTTTTCAGCCTAATGAATGAGATAAATTATCATTAATTTTGTATAATATACGATAGGTATCTATAGGGAATATTCATTTAGGTTTTCTAAGGAAGGAGAAAACTAACTTTCACATTACTCTTCTTTTACTGCCATTTGATAGCCATTTATCCACACGCCAAGGAGCGTGAGTCGCTATATTTAGTAAATGAATGGTAACTATTACCTTAACAAAATTTTTTGTTAATTATAAAAATGCTAGGCTATTCCCTAAAATTTTTATTTCCACCTTTAAATACTACAGTAGAAAGAATCATGGCTAACCAAAACCAAACTTCTGTCTCATCTGCTCAGTTTACCGAACTGTCAGCAGATAACGCAGTCTATCTTGAATCACTCTATGAACAGTATCTTCAAGATCCACAAAGCGTTGATGAAAAATACATTCCTTACTTTGCGCAGTTTGCCAAAGATGATGATAAAAACGCCCTTCACCATACTATCCAAGACCAATTTTTGCTATTAGCTCGCAATACCACTGCCCATAAAGCTACCGGTCAATCAGCGGTAGGCGCTGTCAGCCCTTCTGAAATTCGTGAATTTGCGGACAACCAAATGGGCGTGCAAAAACTGATTACCAGTTACCGCCGTCGTGGTCATCGTATTGCTAATCTAGATCCCCTAGGACTGATGCCACGTCCAGAAGTTGAAGAATTGACTTTAGCTTACTATGGTCTTTCTGAAGCGGATTTAGACACGGTATACCCTGTCAGTGACCTAAATATCGGTAAAGACAAAGCCACACTGCGTGAAATTATCCAAGTGTTAGAGCGAGTTTATTGTAGCAGCATCGGTGCAGAATATTTCCATGTAACCACCGCCAAAGAAAAACGCTGGATTGAAAAATACCTAGAACAAAATCTTGGCTATGTCAAATTTGACAACGAAAAACGTAAATCTATCCTTGAGCGTTTGACAGCAGCGGAAGGGTTAGAAAAATACTTAGCACGTAAATACACCGGTGTAAAACGTTTTGGTCTTGAGGGTGGTGAAAGCTTTATCCCGATGGTCAATGAGATAATTCAGCGTGCGGGTGAAAACGGTACCAAAGAAATGGTTATCGGTATGGCGCACCGTGGACGTTTAAACTTATTAGTAAATATCTTAGGTAAAAACCCTAAAGATTTGTTTGATGAGTTTGATGGTAAAAAACAACCGACCGTGGGTTCAGGTGACGTAAAATACCACAACGGTTATTCATCCAACGTAATGACACCGGGCGGTGAAGCGCACTTGGCATTGGCATTTAACCCCTCGCATCTTGAGATTGTATCGCCTGTATTGATTGGATCAGTGCGTGCCCGCCAAGTACGCCGTCAAGATAAAACCGGTGATGCGGTTTTGCCAATCGTGGTACACGGTGATGCTGCGTTCGCCGGTCAAGGTGTCAACCAAGAAACTTTCCAAATGTCACAAACCCGTGCGTATTCAACAGGTGGTACGCTACATATTATTATCAATAACCAAGTGGGTTTTACCACCAGCCGTTTAGAGGATGCGCGTTCAACTGAATACTGTACCGACATCGCCAAGATGGTACACGCACCGATTTTTCATGTAAACGGTGACGATCCAGAAGCGGTAGTATTTATGGCACAGCTTGCCCATGACTATCGCCAAACTTTCCATAAAGATATCGTGATTGATATGTACTGTTACCGTCGTAACGGTCACAATGAAGCGGATGAACCTTCAGCCACTCAGCCACTGATGTATTCGGTGATCAAAAAACTACCAAGTACTCGTGAACTATTTGCCAATAAATTGGTTGCCGAAGGCGTTATTAGCAAAGCAGAAAGTGTGGCGTTTGAAGATGACTACCGTGAGTCGCTCGATAAAGGTGAATATGTTGCTAGCGCACTCGTGCGTGAGCCAAATAAAACGCTCTATGTAGATTGGACTCCTTATATTGGTCATAAGCTTAAAGACAATTGGGATACGGGCGTTGATATCAATAAATTAAAAGCTTATGGTGAAAAAATGGCGCAAATGCCAGCAGGCTATGAGCTACAACGCCAAGTGCAAAAAGTGGTTGAACAGCGCAAAGCCATGCAAACCGGTCAAGAGCCATTGAACTGGGGCGCGGCAGAGACCTTGGCTTATGCGTCACTGGTCGAAGAAGGCTATCCTGTCCGTATTACGGGTGAAGACGTGGGTCGTGGTACTTTCTCGCATCGCCATGCAGAATTGTTCAACATGAAAGACGGCAGTATGTATGTACCGCTTGCCAACATGAGCCCTAACCAAGCACGCTTTGACATTTTTAACTCATTATTGTCAGAAGAAGCGGTATTGGCATTTGAATATGGTTACGCAACGACAGTACCCAATGCCCTAGTGATTTGGGAAGCGCAGTTTGGGGACTTTGCCAATGGCGCACAAGTAGTTATTGACCAATTTATTTCTTCAGGTGAAACCAAATGGCAACGTCTGTGTGGTCTGACCATGCTATTACCACACGGCTATGAAGGTCAAGGTCCTGAGCACTCATCAGCGCGCCTAGAGCGTTTTTTGCAGCTATGTGCTGAAGAAAATATGCAAGTGGTAACCCCAACTACACCTGCACAGATTTTCCATGCCCTGCGTCGTCAAGTGGTTCGCCCAGCGCGTAAACCGCTGATTGTGATGTCACCAAAATCACTGCTACGTCATAAATTGGCAGTGTCAACGCTTGAAGAGCTTGCGCAAGGTCAGTTCCAAACCGTGATTCCAGAGCTTGACCAACTTGATAATAACCAAGTGACGCGTTTAGTGTTGTGTGGCGGTAAAGTATATTATGACTTGCTTGAAAAACGTCGTGAATTGGGTCTCAACCATGTGGCGATTGTGCGTATCGAGCAGCTTTATCCATTACCTGAAGCACGTATTTTGGAAGAAGTGGCAAAATATCCAAACCTTGAAGGTATTGTTTGGACACAAGAAGAGCCACGTAACCAAGGCGCTTGGTACTATCTAGCACCGCACTTATTCCGTTTGATTGCACCGCCAAAACCAGCGACTCGTCCGACCAAAGCCTACTTGCTTGAGCCAGTTGCTCGCCCACCATCGGCGGCACCTGCGGCAGGTTCGATGCAAATGCACGTTGCCCAACAACAAAAAGTTATTAACGAAGCATTGGGTTTGCCAAAGAATGAAGATTCAACCGAAGATAAGCTAGAAGCTAAAGTGGAAATCGCAGAAAAACAAGCGACTGACTAAGCGTTTTAAAGGATTAGTACTCAGTAGATGCGTACTAATCCTTCTTGGTTTTTGGTATAGGCAATTGCGCCGAGTGCTAAGACAACAATGAATTTAACCCATTAAAAATGAAAGAATGTGAAATTAACTAGGAGTTTTCCATGAGTGAGATTAAAGTCCCCGTATTCCCAGAGTCCGTTGCTGACGGTACAATTGTTGCTTGGAATTTTAATGAAGGCGATCAAGTAAGCCGTGACGCTGTATTGTGTGAAATCGAAACCGATAAAGTTGTGATGGAAGTGGTGGCACAAGCTGACGGCGTGCTTAGCAAAATTCTTAAACAAGTTGACGACACAGTGCTTTCTGCTGAAGTCATCGGTGAGCTGACTGAAGGCGCAACCGCGGCTGCACCAGCAAGCCAACCTACTGAAACACAAGCACCAGCTGCCCAAGCTGAAGCTGCGCCTGCAGCTGCACAACAAGCGCCTACCGCTCAAGCGACTTCTGAAGCAGATTATAAAGACCAAAGCCCAGCGGTTCGTAAAGCAGCGAATACCACAGGCGTCAATCCTGCAGATGTTGAAGGTTCAGGTCGTGGCGGCCGTGTGACCAAAGAAGACATGGCAAACCCAACCTTAAAAGCCAACAATGCAATTAAAGCAGACAATGGCCAAGTGGTTGCCAATGCCGTCGGTCAACGTGCAGACAAACGTGTGCCAATGACCCGTTTACGCGCCCGTGTGGCTGAGCGTCTGTTAGCCGCTACCCAAGAAACTGCGATGTTGACCACGTTTAACGAAGTGAACATGAAACCCATCATGGACTTACGTGGTGAGTTCAAAGAGCGTTTTGAAAAACGTCACGGTGTAAAACTAGGCTTTATGTCATTGTTTGTAAAAGCCGCTACTGAAGCGTTAAAACGTTTCCCAGCGGTAAATGCCTCTATTGATGGCAGCGATATCGTTTATCATGGTTATTATGATGTAGGTGTTGCGGTATCGAGCGACCGTGGTCTTGTGGTGCCGGTATTACGTGACACTGACCAAATGGGTATGGCAGATATCGAACGTGCAATTGGTAACTATGCGTCAAAAGCGCGTGAAGGTAAATTAGGTATTGAAGACATGACAGGTGGTACTTTCACCATTACCAATGGTGGTGTATTTGGCTCATTGATGTCAACCCCAATCATCAATCCACCACAAACAGCGATTTTGGGTATGCATGCGACAAAAGAACGCCCAATGGCGGTTAATGGCGAAGTAGTAATTCTACCTATGATGTACTTGGCATTGTCGTATGACCACCGTTTAATTGATGGTAAAGAAGCCGTACAATTCTTGGTGACTATCAAAGAATTGGTTGAAAACCCAGCAATGCTACTTCTCGATTTATAATGAAAAAAGCCTGTATTGGCAAAGGTTGATACAGGCTTTTTTGTTTAACAACTTTAACAATAACAATTCAAATTTTTGGTGAAGATTATGAAAGAAAGCTATGATTTGGTAATTATCGGTGGTGGCCCTGGTGGCTACGAAGCAGCTATCCGTGCAGGTCAATTAGGTATGAGCGTGGCTTGTATCGAAAAACGTATTAATAAAGGTGAGCCAGCGTTAGGTGGTACCTGTTTGAACGTCGGTTGCATTCCTTCAAAAGCATTGCTAGACAGCTCACATCGCTATGAAGCAACAAAACATGATTTAGCCGACCACGGTATCACCACAGGTGAAGTGGCGATTGACATCAGTAAAATGTTAAGTCGTAAAGACGCTATCGTTAAGCAATTAACCGGTGGTGTGGCTGCATTGTTAAAAGGTAACGGTGCTGACTGGCTACAAGGTACAGGTAAATTACTTGATGGTAAAGGTGCGGATAAACAAGTTGAATTTACCCCATTAGATGGTTCTGCGCCTACTACTATTACCGCTAAAAATGTGATTTTGGCGTCTGGTTCTGTGCCCATTGATATCCCTGTTGCCCCGATTGATAACGAATATATCGTTGATTCAACCGGTGCGTTAGACTTTACCGAAGTGCCTGCGCGTCTAGGCGTCATTGGTGGGGGTGTGATTGGTCTTGAACTGGGTTCGGTATGGCGTCGTCTGGGTAGTGAAGTGGTGGTGTTTGAAGCCATGCCAGAATTTTTAGCCGCGGCAGACAAAGCCGTGAGCAAAGAAGCGGCAAAACTACTAAAAGCCCAAGGCATGGATATCCGTATTGATACCAAAGTCACTCAGGCTCAAGTAGAAAATGGTCAGGTACTTGTATCGTTTGACGCCAAAGGTCAAGCAGGACAAGAAACTTTCGATAAACTCATCGTTTGTGTGGGTCGCCGTGCTTATAAAGAAAACCTACTTGGTGAAAATTCAGGAGTAGAGCTTACTGAACGTGGTTTGGTAGCGGTGAATGACTTCTGTCAAACCAACCTTGATGGCGTCTATGCAATCGGTGACTTGGTGCGTGGTCCAATGCTGGCACACAAAGCGATGGAAGAAGGCATGATGGCAGTTGAACGTATTCATGGTGAAAAAGTTCAAGTCAATTATGACACCATTATTAGCGTGATTTACACACACCCAGAAATTGCATGGGTTGGCTTGACTGAAGAACAAGCCAAAGAGAAAGGTCATGAAGTCAAAACAGGTCAATTTAGCTTAGCTGCCAATGGCCGTGCGTTAGCCGCTGGTGAAGCTCAAGGCTTCATCAAAGTGGTCGCCGATGCCAAAACTGACCGTTTACTGGGTATGCATGTCGTGTCAGCGGGTGCAGGTGATATCGTTCATCAAGGCATGATTGCGATGGAATTTGTGTCAAGTATTGAAGACTTGCAGTTGATGACGTTTGCTCACCCAACCATTTCTGAAGCAGTACACGAGGCGGTGCTATCAGCGGATGGTCGTGCGATTCATGCGATTCAACGTAAGCGCAAATAACCCAGTTCTAAGTAATTTGGCTCACAAGTAACTTAGTTTACAAGTAAATGGGCTAATTAGTTTATGCGTCAATAGTTTGGATAAAGCAGGTGAGCTAACTAGATTATCAAACATGTTAGCTCACTGTTGACCACAATATTCAAAAATAATTTTAAAACAATGTAAACCAAAACCGAGAGGATAAATTCATGAATTTACATGAGTATCAAGCCAAAGAATTATTAAAAAGCTATGGATTGCCCGTACAAGAAGGTATCATCGCTAAAAATGGCGACGAAGCCGCAGCAGCGTTTGACAAAATGGCAGGCAACGCCGGTGCCGTTGTTGTTAAAGCCCAAGTACATGCCGGTGGCCGTGGTAAAGCAGGCGGCGTAAAAATCGCTAAAACGCGTGAAGAAGCTAAACAAATTGCTGAAGAATTAATTGGTAAAAACTTGGTAACTTACCAAACTGACGCCAACGGTCAACCTGTTAACAGCGTACTTATCGCCGAAGACATGTATCCAATCGCAACTGAATTGTACTTAGGTGCTGTGGTAGACCGTTCAGCACGCCGCGTGGTATTCATGGCGTCTACTGAAGGCGGTGTTGAGATTGAGAAAGTTGCTGAAGAAACCCCAGAAAAAATTATCAAAGTTGTTGTTGATCCACTAGTGGGCTTACAACCTAGCCAAGCTCGTGAAGTCGCTTTCAAACTGGGTCTAAAAGACAAGCAAATCAACGAATTTGCCAAATTAATGACAGGCGCTTATAAAGCCTTTATTGAAAATGACTTTGCTTTATTTGAAATCAATCCATTAGCGGTTCGTAAATCTGGCGAATTAGCCTGTGTTGACGCCAAAATCGGCATCGACTCAAATGCGCTTTATCGCCTGCCAAAAGTCGCTGAACAACGTGACAAATCACAAGAAAATGAGCGTGAATTAAAAGCCTCAGAATTTGACCTAAACTATGTTGCACTTGAAGGTAACATCGGCTGTATGGTGAATGGCGCCGGTCTTGCGATGGCAACCATGGACATCATCAAACTATATGGCGGTCAACCCGCTAACTTCCTAGACGTAGGCGGCGGCGCGACCAAAGAACGTGTGGTTGAAGCGTTCAAATTAATTCTTGAAGACAAATCAGTCCAAGGCGTACTCATCAACATCTTTGGTGGTATCGTACGTTGTGACATGATTGCTGAAGCGATTATCGAAGCGGTGAAAGAAGTCAACGTTACCGTACCTGTGGTTGTTCGCCTTGAAGGTAACAACGCTGAAAAAGGTGCGCAAATCCTACGTGATTCAGGTCTTAAATTAATTCCTGCTGAAGGTCTTTCTGAAGCCGGTCAAAAAATTGTTGATGCGGTTAATAATGCCTAATTAAGAAATTATAGGTATGAGCGAGTAGGGCCATGTGCCCTACTGGTTAATCGTTTAAATCAAACATAAAAAGTAAAAGGAAAAACAATGAGCGTATTAGTTGGAAAAGACACTAAAGTATTAGTGCAAGGTTTCACAGGTAAAAACGGTACTCTACACTCAGAGCAATCAATTGCTTATGGTACCAACATCGTTGGCGGTGTAACCCCGGGTAAAGGCGGTACAACCCACCTTGATCGTCCAGTATTTGATACCATGGATGAAGCAGTAACAGCAACGGGTGCTAATGCCTCTGTTATCTTTGTACCAGCACCATTTGTATTGGACTCAATCGTTGAAGCGATTAACTCTGGCGTAAAATTGATTGTGGTCATCACCGAAGGCGTACCTACCCTAGATATGCTAAAAGCCAAACGTTACTTAGAAAACGTCAACGCTGACCTACAAGCCAAGGGCGAAGAAATCATCCGTATGGTAGGTCCAAACTGTCCAGGCGTCATCAGCCCAGGTAAATGCAAAATCGGTATCATGCCAGGTCACATTCACCAAGAAGGTAAAGTCGGTATCATCTCACGTTCTGGTACACTGACTTATGAAGCGGTTGCCCAAACTACTAAACTTGGCTTTGGTCAATCAACCTGTATCGGTATCGGTGGTGACCCAATCCCAGGTATGAACCAAATCGACGCATTAAAATTGCTTCAAGACGACCCACAAACCGAAGCGATTGTATTGATCGGTGAAATCGGTGGTACGGCTGAAGAGGAAGCGGCTGCATACGTTAAAGACCACGTGACTAAACCCGTCATTGGTTATATCGCAGGTGTCACAGCGCCAAAAGGTAAACGTATGGGACATGCCGGTGCGATTATCTC
Organism: Enhydrobacter sp. 8BJ; assembly: GCA_902506225.1. GTDB lineage: Bacteria > Pseudomonadota > Gammaproteobacteria > Pseudomonadales > Moraxellaceae > Faucicola. The sequence goes on from LR733345.1 coordinate 493,333, forward strand.
AGGTGGTAAAGGTACAGCGGAAGAAAAATTCAAAGCCTTTGAAGATGCTGGTATTGCTTATACCCGTGACCCTTCAAAAATCGGTGAAAAAGTAAAAGAAGTCACTGGTTGGTAATCATCCGCTATTTTGACTAATCAAGAGCAGATAATCATTGGGTTATCTGCTTTTTTATTATCCGCTGGTGTTAGCAAACGCTGGTGTTAGTAAAATACCCTCAATCAATTTTAATAATGCCTTTAAAATATTCGGGCAGATAAAATATTTGCCATAAAAATATGTTAAGCTTGATGTAAACTATTTGAAAAACTTGTCTTATTAAGAGTCACTATGTCGAAAAAAATCACTCACGCTGTTATCCCTGTGGCAGGGTTTGGCACGCGTATGCTACCACTATCAAAAGCCGTGCCAAAAGAATTGCTACCACTTGGCAATAAGCCTGCCATTCAATACGTCGTTGAAGAAGCGATTGCCGCAGGTTTAACCAATATTGTTTTGGTGAATCATGCGCAAAAAACCGCCATTGAAAACTATTTTGACATCAATAGCGAGCTTGATACCCAGTTACGGGGTAAAGGTAAAGCGGCGCTAGCAGATAGTTTAAACTGGCTACCTGCAGGGGTCACGGTTACCAGTGTACGCCAAGGCAAACCGTTAGGGTTAGGGCATGCTGTGTTGCAAGCCCGTCCCATTGTAGGTGATGAACCGTTTGCTGTGCTGTTACCGGATGTGATTTTAAACCCCTATAACACTGACTATACTCAGCAGAATTTAGCCTACATGCTGCAGCAGTTTGCCAAGCAGCAGCATTCACAGATATTGGTTGATCCAGTGAAAGAAAGTGATATTCATAAATATGGCATTGCCAAGCTTGCCAGCACACAAATGGTAGCAAAGTCTGAACAAAACCAGTCATTTACTGTGACGGGGTTTGTGGAAAAACCCAAAGCTGAAGATGCGCCTTCTAACTTGGCTGTCGTTGGGCGCTATGTATTTAATAATGCTATTTTTGAGTATCTAGCCAACACGCAGCCAAGTGTGGGTGGGGAAATTCAGCTGACTGATGCCATTGATGCGCTTATTAGCACGCAAGGGGTAGATGTGGTTAGCATGGTGGGTAACAGCTTTGATGCAGGTGACATGAATAGCTACTTGCAAGCCGTTGGTTATTTTGCCACCCAATTGGGTATTGAAGCGTTTCAACATACAGCAAATTAATATGGGGTCATAGACGAATGTCAACCGATACAAGTGCGAATCGTACATGGCAAACACTGTCTACTCAAGCAGATAGTATGGCCACGCTTAATCAACTTTTTAGCCAACAATCCAATCGCGGCTTACAGTACCGCGTTGCCGCGTGCGACATGATCATGGATTTTAGTAAACAAAAAATTGATGAAGCGGTGCTCAGTAATTTAATCACCCTGGCAAATGAGCGTGAGTTAGCGCAAGAAATACATCGGCTGATGACAGGCGAAATCGTGAATGATACTGAGCATCGTCCCGCATTGCATACCGCGTTAAGACAGCCGCAAGGTGAGCAAGTTTGGGTCGAAGGTATCAATGTCATTGAGCAGGTGCATAACAGCTTACAAAAAGCGGAAAAGTTGGTTGAGCGGATTCGTAATGGGGTTTGGCGTGGTTATTCTGGTCAGGCAATCACCGATGTCGTGAATATCGGGGTCGGCGGCTCAGATCTAGGGCCAGTGATGGCAACAACGGCACTAAAAGAATGGACAGATACCCCTATCAATGTGCATTTTGTCTCCAACATGGATGGCACCCAGCTCGATAGTTTGCTTAAGGTATTAAATCCGCAAACCACGCTGTTTATTATCTCGTCGAAATCATTTTCCACCATTGATACGCTGTCCAACGCCAAGACGGCGATGTCGTGGTTGTTAGCCAGTCATGATAACAAAGCCACTATTTTGCGTCGTCATTTTATTGGGATTTCTACCAAAGCGGATAAGATGTCAGAATGGGGTATTCATGTCGATAACCAACTCATGCTCTGGGATTGGGTTGGGGGTCGATTCTCCATGTGGTCGGTGATTGGACTGGCGATTGCCATAAAAATTGGCATGCACAATTTTTATGAACTGCTAGCAGGTGCCTATGAGATGGATCGGCATTTTGCCACCGCCGATTTTGCTCAAAACATGCCTGTGTTGTTAGGGCTACTCGGTGTTTGGAACAGTACGTTTTTGCACATCAACGCCCATACGGTTCTACCTTATGATGGTCGGTTATCTTTTTTTCCCAACTACTTAACTCAGCTTGAGATGGAGAGTAACGGTAAATCCGTCAATCGCCAAGGTGAGGCAGTGACTTACAGTACTTGTCCGATTTTGTGGGGTGATATTGGCTCCAATGCTCAGCATGCGTTTTATCAGTTGCTGCATCAAGGCACACAGGCAGTCAGTTGTGATTTTATTGCGCCCATCAAACGCTACGCAGATGCCCAAACAATCAATAAAAACTTGCTTGAGCAGCACGGACTTTCGCTTGCCAACTGCTTAGCGCAAAGCCAAGTGCTGGCGTTTGGCAATGCCGCCATCAAAGACAGCAATAATGGTATGGATAAATTCAAACATTATCGCGGTAATCAGCCGTCAACGACCATTCTACTCAAACAGCTGACCCCAAGAACGTTAGGGTCATTGATTGCGCTGTATGAGCACAAAGTGTTTGTTATGTCAGTTATTTGGCAGATTAACCCATTTGACCAGTGGGGGGTCGAAGTTGGTAAAGTGATGGCTAATGCAGTCTTTGATGCCTTAGTATCAACGCAAGAATTATCGCCGCAACAAGCGCAGCCATTTGATAGCTCAACCAATCAGTTACTAAATACCATTAAAACAACCTTTGCAAGCTGATGATGGATAGGGATAAAAGAAGAAAACAATGACAAAAACTGTATATGTAATTGGCAGTACCAATGAATCAATCAATGCCTGTATTTTGCTTGCCACCCTTCAATACCAAGTCATGCTATTGACCGATGACAATAGCCTTCAGCAGGTCATGAATGATTACCAGTTTGATCGGCAGATGGTGCTACTGTGGCAGTTGTACCAATCTCAAGGCAACATCGTTACCCAGCCTTTGCCAACCCATGATTTTTCAGCCTATGTCAGCGCAGATGATATTTGGTTGTTTGTCGATGGTGTATCAGCGCAGGCACTTGACCAATTTGGCTCATTTCATTTTAACCCAACCACCCAGATTATCATCAGCGGTGTCAAAGCCATGGGTGAGATTGAACAATTCGCGCGCAAATTGACGACTACTTGGGTATATTATCTTCCCTTTATTTTTATGAAAGATGGGGCGAATTTTAGTTCTTTTTTCCAAGCCGATTTGGCACTGATTGGTGAAAAAACGCAAGGTAGTAGCGCGCATAACAACATTTTGCTGTTTTTTATTGAAAAAAGTGATAAGCACTTTATTACCGATATCAAAACGGCAGAATTTGCGCGCAGTAGTATCATGGGAATGCTAGCAACACGTTTGTCTTTCATGAATGAAATGGCGCGTCTTGCCGCCAGTGAACAGGTCAATATCAAACAAGTCGAGCAAATCCTTGGGCTTGATAAACGCATTGGTAAAGATTATCTCAAAGCAGGTTGGGGATTTGGTGGCAAGTCATTGCCGCTAGAATTGGATTTTTTGATTGATAGTTTTAAGCACAATCAAGTGGAGACGTCGCTGCTCGAGGCGGTAAAATCCATTAATGAAGACCAAAAAGAACTGATTTTCCGTGAATTTTGGCAATATTTTGATGGCTTTATCGAAAATAAAACGGTGATGATTTGGGGTTCGGGCTATCGTAATGGTACAGGACGCACCACCCATTCAGCGTTTCATCCACTCATTAAATTATTGTGGTCATACAATATCAAAACGATTGTGTATGCCAACAATACCAAAGAAGAATTGTTAGAGTTATACGGTAATCATCCGCTGTTTTCATTGACCGACGATGCCTATGCGCCGCTTACGCAAGTGCAAGCGTTGTTTATTGTCAACTGGTCGCTACCGATCAAGCCGGATATCAATCGCTTAAATAACATTGCATTACCCATTTTCGATGCAAAAAATACGTTAACCGAACCACAAATTCAGCAGCTCGTTGGTTTTTATACGGGTATAGGCTGTAAAAAATAGGCAAAAAGATGACAAATCAAAGCAAAAAAATCTTAGTGACTGGCGGTGCAGGCTATATCGGCTCACATACGTTAATTGAGCTAATTGCTGCAGGATTCACCCCTGTGGTGTATGATAATTTATCCAATAGTAGTCCAGCCTCGCTGGCGCGCGTCCAGCAAATTGTGGGGCAGTCCATTGAATTTATCGAAGGCGATATTTTGGACACACAGCTGCTTGCCAAAACCTTTGCTGCCCATGACTTCACTGCGGTGATTCATTTTGCAGGGCTAAAGGCGGTCGGTGAATCGGTTGCCAAGCCACTGTGGTATTATCAAAATAATGTCGCAGGCACGCTCAATCTACTCGATGCGATGACGCAAGCCAATGTCAAAAACTTGATTTTCTCGTCATCAGCAACCGTGTATGGTGACCCAGAAGCCTTGCCGATTGTCGAATCCTCACCGCGTTCTGCGACCAATCCGTATGGGCAAAGCAAGCTGATGATTGAATATATGCTCGAAGACTTGGCAAAATCAGATAACCACTGGCAATTAATTTCACTGCGCTATTTTAATCCCATTGGTGCCTACCATACCGGAACCATAGGGGAAAATCCCAATGGCATTCCAAACAATTTGATGCCGTATGTCAGCCAAGTGGCAGTGGGTAAGCTGCCGCAGTTAAGCGTGTTTGGCAATGATTATGATACTGTGGATGGGACAGGCGTGCGAGATTACATCCATGTGGTTGATTTGGCAAAAGGGCATGTCGCCGCTTTACAGTATTTGCAACAGCAAACCCAGCTCGGATTTGAGCCGATTAACTTGGGTACAGGTACAGGAACATCTGTATTACAATTGGTCAATGCCTTTATCAAAACCACGGGTCAACCCGTGCCTTATAGCATAGCACCAAGACGACCTGGGGACATTGCCAGCTGTTATGCCAGTAGTGATAAAGCAAAGAGTCTGTTGGGCTGGCAAGCTGAGTTTGATATCGAGCGTATGTGTACCGACACTTGGCGTTGGCAAAGCCAAAACCCTAATGGCTATGACGATTAAGCACCGCTTTAATATTGGCGAGTATTAACGAATAATAACGACGGTTTTATGACCGTCTTTTTTATGGCTAGGTTTTATCAAAGATGAGCATTTTTATCATAAAAACCTAGTCAAGGTTATGATTTTACTTGACCCTAGGCTCGCTTCAGCGATAATAGGGGGTTAGATAAATTATGATTTTTAGTTGTTTTCACCCTAGCGATTGTTTAGCGAATTTCTTTTTTCTTATTGCCCCATTGAGCCTGTTATGACCATTAGCGCACCTGAATTTATCCATGAAACTGTTTTGCTAAAAGAAACGGTGGCAAGTGTGCTCAATGTAACTGTAGCGGAGTTAGAAACAGGAATCATCAAAAAAACGGGCACCTTTGTCGATGCGACCTTTGGGCGCGGTGGGCACAGCCGATTGCTGTTAACTTATTTGGATGAAGACGGTCGTCTGCTCGTATTTGATAAAGACCCCCAAGCCATACAAACGGCGCAAGCATTGGCAGCCAGTGATGCGCGCGTGATAGTGATTCATGATAGTTTTGCCAAACTGCAGGACAATCTACAGCGACTAGGAATTGAACAGGTCGATGGGATTATGGCAGATTTGGGCGTGTCCTCGCCGCAGCTTGATGACGGTAGCCGCGGCTTTAGCTTTATGCGCGATGGGGCAGTGGATATGCGCATGGATACCACCCGTGGCGAGTCGGTCGCCCAATGGTTAAAACGCGTGGATGAAACCGTCCTTGCCGATGTGCTGTATAACTATGGCGAAGAACGACACAGCCGCCGTATTGCAAGGGCAATCAAACAAATGGAACACTATGATTCTACCCTAGCGCTGGCAGAAACCATCAAACAGGCGCATCCCAATTGGCAAAAAGGCAAGCACCCTGCCACCCAAAGTTTTCAAGCCATGCGTATTTTTATCAATAATGAACTCGGTGATATCGATAGCTTCTTGGATCAATCTCTCATAGCGCTTAACGTAGGGGGACGCTTGGCGGTGATTAGTTTTCATTCGCTAGAAGACCGCATCATCAAGCAGTTTTTGCAAAAACACAGTAAAGGTCAATATCCTGAAGATGCCAATTTGCCGATGGCACCCAAACGCCCAAAACTGCTATCTAAACCTGAGCGTGTCGCCCCGTTGGATACAGAAATAAAAACCAACCCGCGCGCCAGAAGTGCTTGGCTTCGTTCCGCCACCCGACTGTAAAAGTAGTCGTTTTTGTAACATGATATTTATAACAAACAATAAAAAGCGATTGCATTAACCAAACTTAGATGGGTTGCGTTATAATGACTTGTTTTATCTTGATACCCTGCTCTTCGATATAAAAAGCTCTTTGATATAAAAATGCCAAAATCTCAGCCCCTGCCTCCCATGACGAGTAACCCCATGTCAAATGGCCGCGATAATCAAAATTCGCCGAAAAAAACGCGTCTTTTCTCCGCCAAAAATAACCACGCAACGGTAAAAAATAACACGACGATGAAAAAAAGCAGTGAAGGCTTGGGTGCCAGTATTAGCGAGATGCTCGATACTGAGTATCGCGGCGTTAGTCTATATACGGTTGCGATGATGCTATTAGTGATTGCGATTTTGTGGACAGGGGTGAGCGTCGTCGAGCAAATCCAAACTTATCATCAACAATATGGCGAGCTGCAAAAACTCAAAAAACAATTTCGCCAGCTGCAAATGGAACACCAACGTATGCTGATTGAGCAGCAAACTTTTAGCGCTACCCCGCAAGTGACCAACCGCGCGGTGACTGAACTCAATATGTTTTACCCTAACTTGTCCGATCGTATGATTATTCACGACAACAAAGTCACGGTATTTACTAGTGACGCCAGCAGCAACGAGTCAAACACTCCAGCTATCAATCCAGAAACGCAGCATTGATGAGGCAACCGCGTGAATACTCGCAATAAAAAATCGATAACCACCAAAGTTGCCAATGCCATGTCAGGGCGACCCACCAAAGTGCCTGTACTCAAAGTCACTGCCCCTAAAATCAATGCGTCAAAGCGTCGTAGTGGTGCATCACGCCAAGGCAGTATTGAAGAAGATGCCATTCGCTTTAAGGCCATTTGGATAGCGATGGGGCTGGTGTTTGTGGCGATTTTTGGACGATTGGCATACATCCAAGTCATTAATAAGTCCTACTATCAAGGTAAAGGTAATTCGCTCATTACCACCATCAAAAAAGAGCCGTCTTACCGGGGTATGATCACCGACCGCAATAACATGCCGCTTGCGATTTCAGCCCCGTTAACCTCGGCGTACTTTAGTCCGCATGATTATGCGGTGGAATACTATGAGCTTAAAGCGCGCCAGCAAGAATTGCAAAAGTCTAAACCGAGCAAATCAGTCAGTCGCGAGCTTGAGCGCGTTGCAAAACGCTTGCAGAACATGGATTTAGCCAAACTTTCGGCATTGACAGGCATTAGCGTCAGCGAATTTAAAAATGCGGTGCGTATCAATGACAACATCAACTTAGCCGATAAAGAGGCGGTAAAAGCTGTATTGCCCACGGGCGCAGGGTCGCATTATTTTCCATTAATGAAAAATGTGCAACCTGAAGCAGCACAGCCGCTTCTCGAGGCCGATTTTGCTGGGGTCAGTACCGACACGTTTTATCAGCGCTACTATCCACAGCCACAGCCCAATGCCCAATTATTGGGCTTTATGGCGCGTACCAACATGACAGATGGCACGCATTATCAAGGGCAAGCTGGGGTAGAGCGCGTATTTAATGACATGCTATCGGGCAAAGATGGCGAAGTCATGGTCATGCGTGATGCCAAAAACAACAGTATTAAAGAAATCGAACAAGTCAAACCTGAAGTCGCTGGCAAGGATTTACAATTAACCGTTGATTCACGGCTACAATATATCTTGTACCAAGAGCTTGAAAAAGTCGGGCGTGTGCAGCAGGCGCGCTGGGCAGCGGGTATGATTGTCGATGTCAACTCGGGTGAAGTGATGGCGATGTCCAACTGGCCGTCGTTTAACGCTAATGACTTAAATAGCTTATCCAATGAAAACCAGCGTAACCATGCCTTGATGGATGTATTTGAACCCGGTTCGGTGATGAAACCCATCACCGTTGCCACGGGCTTAAAGTCAGGACAATACAATGCCAACTCGCTGGTTAATACCAGTCCAGGTAGCATGGTGGTGCAAGGGCATACTATTCGCGACCATGGCAATTTAGGTACCATTAGTCTGCGTACCCTACTGCAAAAATCGAGTAATATCGGCTCGGCAAAAATCGCCCTTTCTTTGCCTGCCACCGCGATGAGTGATACGCAAAAAGCCTTTGGGTTTGGCGCAAAAACCAACCTAAAATTACCCGGTGAATCTGCAGGTCTAGTGCCAACGCCTGAGCAAAATGAAATCGCACGCCGCGCAACTGTGTCGTACGGTTACGGTCTACAAGTTACGCTCGCCCAGCTTGCGCAGGCTTACAGTGTGCTAGGTGCAGGGGGCGTAATGCATCCATTGACGCTGCTCAAAAGTACCCGTGATAACGCGCTCAATAGCAGTAGTACCAATAATGTCTCCGTTCCTTTTGCCAAACCTGCCGCCAAGCAAGTCATCAAAACCAGCGATGCCCTTACCATTGTCGATATGATGACGTCAGTCACTGAGCCTGGTGGTACGGCAACCTTAGCCGCCATCGATGGCTATCGTGTGGCGGGTAAAACCGGTACGGCAAGACGCACCAATCCCAAAGGCGGTTATTATAACGACCAATACCGCACCGCGTTTGTCGGTATTGCCCCTGCTTCCAACCCACGTTTTGTGGTGGCTATCATGGTTGAAGACCCGCGTGTTTACAAATTTGGTGGTTTGGTGGCAGCACCCGTGTTCCGCAGTGTGATGAAAGAAGCCTTGCGTTTGTACAATGTGCCGTTTGACAAGCCGCTATCGGGTAAAGAAACCACTACCACCAGCATCGAAAGTGTCAATGACTTATAACAACCCTATGGAACAAGCTATGATTACGTTGCAACCGATGATGTCTGCGCTATCGCTATCAGAAAACGCAAGACAACTGTTAAACCCTGTCATGAATCAACCATTTGGGCAGTTTGTGGTCGATAGCCGTCAAGTGGGTCAGGGCGATGTATTTGTATTGCTAAAGAGTCAAAACGCGACCGACAGCCTCGATTTGGAAAAAGTTGCAGGTTATCTTGCCCAAGTCGCAGACAAAGCGGCGTTTGTGTTGTCAGAAATTGATGTATCCGCGATCCAGTCGCAGTTTACGTTACCGATTATTTATTTGCCCACCATTCGCGATTTTTTAGGTTCTCTGATCCAAACCAGTTTGCAACAGCAACATCCCACCCAGTTACCGGCGGTCATCGCGGTGACAGGCACCAATGGTAAAACCACGGTAAGTCAACTGGTCGCCCAACTCATCAGTCAATCGGGTATCAAAACTGCGGTGATGGGCACGGCAGGTAATGGGGTTTTGCCAAATTTGACCCCAAGTACCCATACCACCCTAGAAGTGTTTAATCTGCAACATGCGATTGATGATTTTGCCAAGCAAGGCGTACAAGCATTAGCCATTGAAGCCAGCTCTCATGGTTTGCACCAACAGCGGTTGCAAGGGGTGCCCATCAACGTGGCGATATTTACCAATTTAAGTCGTGATCATCTCGACTATCATACTGACATGGACGATTATGCGCAGGCGAAAGCGCGACTGTTTGATAAAGCGCATTTTCCCACCCTCACTCACGCGATTATTAATTTAGATGATGAATTTAGTGAATTGATGATTGAGGCAGCCAACGCATCCCATTTAACCGTGTGGACGTATAGCTTGACCAATGACCAAGCCGATTTTTTTGCCAAAACTATCCTGCCTAGCTTGCAAGGGGGTGATTTGACCATTGCTCTTTCAAAAGCTGTCACGCCACAAGGTGAATTAACGGTGAACAGTCCACTGTTAGGGCGATTTAATGTGGCCAATTTGCTCGCGAGTATCGCAGGTGCCTTCGCGTTATCGCAAAGTGCCGCGATGGGATTGAGTGTGGCGCAAATCCAAGCGGCAGTGCCAACGCTTCGCGGCGCTACAGGTCGTATGGATCGGGTGCCATCGACTAGCAGCTGTTTTATCGTGGATTATGCGCATACGCCAGATGCGCTAGAGCAGGTGTTGACCAGTTTAAAATCGCACTGTGCAGGTGAGCTGTGGGCGGTATTTGGCTGTGGTGGCGACCGTGATAAGGGAAAACGTCCACTGATGGCGCAAGCAGGACTGCGCCTAGCTGACAAAGTGATTTTGACTGCCGATAACCCACGCAGTGAAGACCCCAACGCGATTTTGAACGATATGCAAGCGGGCATGACTTGTGAACAGCACTATCAAGCCATTATCGAGCCAGACCGTCAAAAGGCGATTGAATATGCGGTGCAGCATGCCAAGCCTAACGATATCGTGGTGATTGCAGGCAAAGGGCATGAAACCTATCAAGAAATCAAAGGGGTACGCCACGATTTTGATGATAAAGTGGTGGTAAAAAATGCCATTGACAAATTTGGCAAATAACCTAGCCTAACATCATGAAAAAAATCTACCTAATCCGTCATGCCCAAAGCGAATCTAATGCAGGGCAAGCAGTGCGCCCCAATCATGCCATCAATCTTACTGACGTTGGCAAGACGCAAGCGCAAACATTGGCGGATTGGCTCACTGACCATATCAGCGAGTCAGTCACCGAGATTTTTGTATCTCAGTATATTCGCACCCAGCAAACGGCTCAGCCTTATCTACAAAGCACTAAGCGCACAGCCACTGTCATCGACGAATTGCACGAATTTAACTTTTTGGATTTTGACACCATCAAGGATTTGTCATTTGATGACATCCGTGTGCTTGCCGATGATTTTTGGCAACAGCATTCTGCGCACCGAGCCAGTGAGGTGACGGACAGTTTTGAGCATTTCGTAGCGCGGGTACAAAAGGTGCGTGCGTATTTTGATGCCTTGCCCGATGGCACCTATCTAGTATTTACCCATGGCATGTGGATAGGCATGCTTATCTGGCAACTGCTACTTGGCGATAGCCCGCGTCTATATAATATGAAAAAATTCCGTGAGTTTGAACTGGCAACGCGCCCCAAAAATTGCGAAGTGTTGTTGCTTGCTCCTGCAGGAATCAAGAAAGTATGGGTGCGCAATGATGGGCATGATGACGAGATTCGCTAGTAATAAACTATAAAGAGACCCGAATAAAGAGACGACAATGACTGCATATATTTGGCAATCTGCCAACTTAACCGAAGCGGTGAAAGACCTAAACCCAACCTTTCACAGTGATTTTACCCAGACATCCACAAGAATTATCACCGACACCCGCAAAATCGAAAAAGGCGATATTTTTTTAGCCATCCAAGGCGACAACTTTGACGGACATGATTATGTAGAAACTGCCAAAGACAAAGGTGCGGTCTTAGCGATTGTCAGCCGTGCAGTCGAAAGTGATTTGCCGCAACTCGTAGTGACTGACACAAAATTGGCACTCGGCAAATTAGGTGCTTACCGCCGTGACCAACATCCCAATCTAAAAGTCGTCGCGATTACAGGCTCTAGCGGTAAAACCACCGCCAAAGAAATGCTTGGCAGTATTTTACATCGTATTGCGCCGACCTTAATCACCCGCGGCAATCTCAACAATGATTTGGGTGTGCCGATGATGCTACTAGAGCTGACCGATGACCATCGCTATGCCGTCATGGAGCTTGGCGCCAATCATGTCGGAGAGATTGCTTATACCACCCAGCTTGTCAAGCCCGATGTTGCTTGTGTGCTCAATATCGGCACGGCGCATTTGGGGGAGTTTGGCGGGCGTGATAATATCGCTAAGACCAAATCTGAGATTTATCAAGGATTAAGTGATGCAGGTACAGCGATTGTGCCATTTGGTGATGATTATTTTGATACGCTACTCAATAATGCCCAACAATTTACCCAAAATATTCTAACCTTTGGCGAGCGTGACGTGTCCTTGGCAGATGCTGGCGTGGATATGCAACAAGCCAAAGAAATTGGCTTAACAGATGAAGATACGGTGCTACTGATGGGCGATGTGTTTGCCGATGATGTGGAAGTCGGTAATACTAGCACCTTTAGCCTAAATTTCAATTTTGAAATTGATGAAATCGAAAGCCAAAACGTCACTTTAAACTTTGCAGGTGAACACAACATCAGCAATGCCTTAGCCGCCGCTGCCTGTGCGCAAGCCTTGGGGCTGTCGATTGAGGATATTGCCAAAGGACTTGATGCTGCCAAACCTGCCAAAGGTCGACTCAATTTTATTGAGTTTGGCAAACATACGTTAATTGATGACACTTATAATGCCAATCCCAGTGCCGTCCTTGCTGCCACGCAAGTATTGGTGAGTCAAGGTGCGCCAAGCATGTTGGTATTAGGCGATATTGGTGAGTTGGGTGACGCCGCGCAAGAGGAGCATCGCAAGCTCGGTGAGGCTATTGCCGCCTCTGGCGTGACTGTGCTGTATACGGTGGGGGAATTGACGCCTGTTACCGTCGCGCAAGCGCAAGCATCCGGCATGCAAGCACAGGCATACCCAGATAAAGCCACCCTACTTACGGCGATCAAAGATAAGTTAGCGAGTAGTGATGACGCTTGGCATATCTTGTTTAAAGGCTCGCGCTATATGATGATGGAGCAAATAATTGACGAGTTAACGCGCCAGCCATCCTAGTTAAAAACAGAACTTTCATCAGCCATTTGATAAAAATTGGCTGATTTTTTGTGAATTTTTACTTAAAATAGTCAACTTTTCATGATGGGTTTTTGCTGATGAGACCAAGTGATACGGTTTTCATAGCAAGTTTTTATTTATCTTATCATGATAATGACAGGGACCTTAAGCCCCTGTTTTTACCCAGAACCCCCTAAGGAGTCCACTCGTGCTATTGTGGTTATTTGAATGGCTAAGCCAATTTTATTCCCCATTTTCGGCTGTGTCATCGCTGACCTTACGTGTTTTATTAGCGGTGCTGACTGCGCTGGGTATCAGTATGGTGTTTGGTGGACGCGTCATTGAACGGTTGCGTGCGCTCAAATATGGACAAGCCATTCGTAACGATGGTCCACAAAGTCACCTTGCCAAAACAGGCACACCCACCATGGGCGGTATTTTGATTTTGGGCAGTATTTTGGTGACCACGCTACTGTGGGCGAATTTAACTAACCCTTACGTATGGATTTTGCTGGTGGTCTTGGTGATTTTTGGCGCGGTGGGCTGGGCAGATGACTGGCTAAAAATCAAATATAAAGACCCAAAAGGCTTGATTGCACGCAAAAAATATTTTTGGTTGTCGGTTGGCGCTTTATTTGTGGGTGTGTCCTTGTACTGGATTGCCAGTCAGCAGCCGCATGTGGCGACAGCTCATGCCATGCAAGATTTACTGATTCCGTTATTTAAAAACGTGTCGATTCCTTTCTCCGCTGTACCATTGGGTTTGGCGTTTATTATCTTTACCTATTTTGTGATTAATGGCACCTCAAATGCAGTCAACTTAACCGATGGTTTGGATGGTCTCGCCATCTTTCCTGTGGTGTTGGTCGCCGCAGGCTTAGGGGTGTTTGCTTATGTGTCAGGGGATTTTCGCTTTGCTGAATATCTCCACGTGCCCTATATTGCTTACAATAGCGATGTGACAGTGGTGTGTGGCGCCATGGTTGGCGCAGGATTGGGGTTCTTATGGTTTAATGCCCATCCCGCCCAAGTGTTTATGGGTGATGTTGGTGCATTAGCCTTAGGCGCGATGCTCGGCACCATTGCTGTGATGACGCGTCAAGAGATTGTGCTGTTTATCATGGGTGGTCTATTTGTGGCAGAAGCGGTATCAGTCATGCTACAAGTAGGCTCTTACAAACTTCGTAAAAAACGCATCTTTCGCATGGCGCCCCTGCATCACCATTTTGAAGAAGGCGGCTGGAAAGAAACCCAAGTGGTTACCCGTTTTTGGATTATTACCATTGTCTTGGTTATTTTAGGGCTGATGACGTTGAAACTTCGCTAACTTTGCTACGTTCGCTAACGGCGCTTTGCATCAAATGGCATCTTTGGATGTCATTTTTTTTGTCTGCATTTATGGATTTATTTGCGCGTGTGGCCAAAGTTAAATATGCTATAATTTTTCTATGATGATGACTAAATTATATGCAGGAATTTTGATGATAAGACACTGATTTAGCAGAGCACTGTCACAACAAGGAGATGTGTGTTGAAAGTAACTATTAATGAAATCCCTGTTACACTAGCTTGTAGTGAGGCAGGCAAACAAGCGCTTAACACTGCTGAAATGACGCTTAGACAACGCCAGTTTATCTTATTGATTAAAGAAAATACTAGCTTGGGCGAGCAAGCGGTGAGCAATTTATTGTCTAAGTTAGATTTACAACAGCTGATTGAAAAAGGCTGGATTAGCTGCGATGTGCCGCTAGGGCAAATTTTCAAACAACCTAGCACCCCTGTTGCAGCGTTGGCAAGCGCTATTACCAGTACAGACGCACCATCCGCTGAAACTGAAAGTGTATTGAGCAAAAAATGCTGTGATAAAAAAACGGGCGCGAAAAATTTACAGTCATTCCTAAATACTTATACCAATGCTAAGCTAGCGGCTCCTACCGTCCCTGATGTGTCAAACATTGAATTGCCATCGCTGCAAGCAGCGGACACATCACAGCAGCATCCGATGGCAGATTCAGCACTGGCATTAAAAATACCTGAGGCACTCAAGCCAAAAGTGGGTCAAGTGCATGAAGATATTATGATTTTGCAAAGTCTGATAGACGACTGATTTTGCGCAGTTACAGTGGGTTACACGCATTGGGTTTTTAACGGTTTTTTTTGAGATATTTTTATGGTGGCATTGCCTTCGACATTTTCTGCAAATTTTCGCTGCCCGATTTGCCAAAGTCCGCTAAAGGTGGATGAAAAAGTTTGGCAATGCACGGGTGAAAATGCGCAGCAGCGGCAACATGATTTTGATGTCGCCAAACAAGGGTATGTGAATCTACTGCCGGTGCAAAATAAGCATAGCAAAAACCCCGGTGATAGTGATGAGTCGATTATGGCGCGTCGTCGTTTTCTGCAAGCGGGGTTTTATCAGTCGCTGCAAGATGGGCTGTATGACTTTTGCAAAGGGCTATTATCCTCCCAACAATCAGTAAATTGGCTAGATATTGGCTGTGGCGAAGGATATTATACTGAGCGATTTTTACAGCTTAACCCAAGTAAATTAGTCGCGCTTGATATCAGTAAACCTGCCGTACTTGCCACTGCCAAACGACTTAAACCAATTAGCACGACCACGCAAAAATATTGCTTAGTGGCGTCTGCTTCGCAAGTACCATTGGCCAGTCAGGCGGTGAGTATATTGACCAGTATTTTTAGCCCGATTTTGGCGGATGAATTTCATCGGTTGGTCAGTGAACAGGGTTTTGTAGTGATTGCCAAGCCCGCCGTCAATCACTTGATTGAGATGCGTGACGGGCTATTTGAACAAATCGTGGCGCACGACTCAGACAAATTTATCGATGAATTAGCACCCTATTTTGAGTTGGTCAAGCAAACGCGGGTGGAAACCACGATTTCGCTTACCGCTACGCAGTTACAAGATTTATTGACGATGACGCCCTATGCGTTTCGGGCGCAGCCAGCCAGACGTGAAGCATTAATCGACCGCTGCGAGCAGGTAGGGTCAATGCGCTTTACGACCGATTTTATGATTTATGGGTTTCAAAAAATTTGTCTGTAAAAAAAGCGCCCGTCAGTGCGCTATTTTTTTTACCTTACAAATAGCCTTAAGCAAACAGGCTTAAGCGCGCGGATGATGCAGCTGATGCAGCTGTTGCAGTCTTGCCGTAGCCACATGGGTATAGATTTGGGTGGTTGATAAATCGCTGTGACCCAATAACATCTGTACACTGCGCAAGTCAGCGCCGTGATTGAGCAAATGGGTGGCAAAAGCATGACGTAAGGTATGCGGGGAAATTTCGCTGTCGATGCCGGCTTGCTTGGCGTAGCGTTTAATGACATACCAAAAGTTTTGGCGGGTCATGTAGCCGCCTTGTTGAGTCAAAAATACCGCTTGGCAGCGACTTTCTCGCCCATTTTTCATGATACATAATTGCGGTCGCGCTAGGGTCAAATAGTCGGTCAATACATCAATCGCCACTTCGCCAAGGGGTACCAGCCGAGTCTTATCACCTTTACCGGTAACCTGTAACCAGCCAGCATTGAGATTGACTTCACTGAGCGATAGATGAATAAGCTCAGAGACACGCAGCCCGCAGGCATACAGCACTTCAAACATGGCTTGGTCACGCATGCCCAATGGGGTCGATGTGTCGGGGCTGGCAAGTAGGGCATCGACATCACTTTCGGATAAATCTTTGGGCAGCGCGCGCCCAAGTTTTGGGGTTTTGATATGCTCACACGGGTTGTCATCACGCTGATTGGCGTTGATTTGCCATAAAAAAAACTGTTTGAGCGATGATAAGGCACGCGCTTGGCTGCGCGCTGTTTTGCCTTGTTTATAGAGCGCCGCTAGGCAAGCCAACACGTCACTGGCGTCCCAACGGGTGATGGCTTTGCTACAGGTGGCTTCACACAGCATCAAGTCACGAATATAAGCATTGCGCGTATTGGTGGCAAGTCCCCGGGTTAGCAACTCTTGGCGAAACTGCTGAATATAACTGGGCTCATCATGAAGGTGTAAGGCTTTGACTTGGCGGGGTTGGCGCGCGGCGACTTGGGACATAAATGACTTGAAATCTCGGGATAAGGGGAGTTTTTTTTAACCAGCTTTTTTCTTAATCCAGTAATGATAGACATTGGCATACGGATCAGGGTTTTGGTGTTGTTTGGGGTTGATGATGTCTTGCTGCTCGATAAGTTCATGCCCAAGATGACGACAAAAATTGGGGATATCGCGCGTGGTCGCAGGGTCAGTGGCGATGACATGAATCACCTCTCCCGACTGCGCTTTACGAACGGTTTTATGCAGCAGCATAATCGGCTCTGGGCAAATCAGCCCTTGGGTGTCGAGTTGGTAATTGGCATCAGGCATGTTGAGTCTCTGTTTGTCGACTTTCTTGGATAAAATTAAAAAAACGGGTTAAATTGGCTTTAAACATAAATGCCACCCCAATCCAGGCGGCTAGGGCGACATAGCTACTGATAACAAACAAGCCAAATCCCATACCGATACATAGCGCAAGCATGCTCGGCTGGCTTAAACGGTAACGGTATAAAATAAACGCCACATAGCAGGATAGCGGTATGGTAAGTCCAACAAGTCCGTAAGGCACCCAATGAAACAAAGTATAAATCGTTTGACTGTCCTTAAACTGTGACAAGCTCTTTAGGGTACCAAATACTAAAAATAGCGCAATTGCCAAATAAAGCAGATAAATTGACCATTTGTTGAGTCGCTGTGCGTGCTCAATCAAACCAAGAACAGGGGCAGAAAAGCCTTTGGTCGTTGGCGTAGCAGGTGCATTTAATTGAGTCATGATAACAGCTCCCCTTCGCCACTTCTAAGCCAACTGCCAAGCATAATCGCTGAGGCGATACTATCAATTGGCTCTTTGTCACTTTTGATTAGACCATATTCCCAAGCCAAATTTTTGGCTTCACGGCTAGTTAAGCGCTCATCCGCCAAAATAATCGGGCGTGGTCGATGCGCTTCTTCGAGCTGGTGCTTGAGCCTACGAGCAAATTTTTTGGCACGATTGCCAAGCTCAGATGCAGTGCCATCCATATTCAGCGGCAAACCGATGATGATGGTACTTACTTGCCATGACTCGATAAGTTTTAGTAATTCATCCCAATTGGGTTTGCCATTATCCATTTTAAACTGCATCAACGGGCTTGCGGTTTGGGTTAAGGTGTTGCCCAAGGCGATACCCATTTTTGCGATGCCAAAATCAAGCCCCATCACCGTTTCGATGGTATGGGTGTGATGGGTATCTTGCGCCATAGTCAGGTTAAGCATGCCCGATATCCGTACTCAGTTTGTTAAAATCAACGCCCAACTGATGGGCAGCGACTTGCCAGCGAGTCTGATGGTCGATATCAAACAATAGCCCCATTGATGCCGGCAAAACAAACCAATCGCCTTGGTTGATTTCTTCTTCTAGCTGCCCTTTTCCCCAGCTGGCATGACCCAAACAAAGCTCAAAATGCTCAACGCCTTGACCACCCGCGATACTTTGTAAAATATCCTTGCTAGTGGTGATACAGACGTTTTCGGTGATGGCAAACGAAGATACCCAATCTGGCTGCCCAGTATGGAGCACAAACCCAACTTCCGGGTTCATAGGACCCCCATCTAAGGGTAATTTTCGGTGCAAGTCGGTGATGGTCACATCAATATTTAATTCTTCAAATAGTTTGGCGACGTTGCTGGTTTCGATGGGTTTGTTAATGACTAGCCCTAACGTGCCTTGTTGGTCTTGACGGCAAATATACACCAAAGATTGATAGAAAATCTCGCCGTCAATATTGGGCGAGGCTATCAAAAAATGGTTGGTAAGATTTTGGTTTTTTGACATTCAGTGGCATACCTAATTAAAAGCGACTTAAAAGCGGCAAACATTAAAAACAATAAGCAATGTTAAATTAACTGACACGGCGACTTGCTAGCAAGCTACGCGCGTGTTTGAGCGTGTCTTCGGTGATATTGACCCCGCCTGACATGCGCGCTAATTCCTGCACTTGGTCATCGCCAGACAGGATTTTTAAGTGAGACTGCGCCTTTTCTTGCTGGGTCTTGTACACCAAAATATGCTGATGGGCTTGTGCCGCGACTTGCGATTGGTGAGTGATCGCAATGATTTGTTGTTCTTCACCCAGTTCACGCAGTAACTCGCCTACCACTTGCGCCGTGCCACCACTGATACCCACATCTACTTCATCAAATACCAATAACTGACGGGTGGTCGTTGCCATATCGGTGGTCGTATTACGGCAAACTCCTTGCGCATCAATGACTTGCATGATAAGGGCTAGCCGTGATAATTCACCGCCTGAGGCGATTTTGTGAATCGGTTGCATCGGCATACCGATATTGGCACTAAATAGCAGTTCAATTTGCGATAACCCGATACTTTGTGGTTTATCAAGTGGGGTAAATTCAAATGCTGCTTGCACATTGGGCAGTGCCAATGCTTTTAACCGTGCGACTAGCGCTTCAGCTAATGTCTTGGCATTGGCTTGGCGACTGTCATCCAACGCTTGGGCTTTTTGCAAGTAGGCTTGATAAGCTTCTTCAATTTGCTCTGCCATCGCTTCAGGTGACATCACCGATTGCAAATCATCTAATTGCTGTTTCCAGGCTTGGCTGTCTTCAACAAGGCTTTCAGGGGTGGTGTGATATTTGCGCGCGAGTCGATGGAACGTCGATAACTGCTCATCAAGTAACGCTAACCGCTTGGGGTCAAGGCTTTGCCCTTCGGCATAATTGCTCAGGGTGCTAGCGACTTCAGCGATTTGGGTATGTGCTGAGTACAACTGGTCAACACAATCAGCATAGGTTTGGCTAAGCTCGGCCTGCGCTTCACACAGTTTAATTGCCCGATTAAGCAGGCTTACCACATCGGGCTCATCGCTGTCATTATCCAGTAGTTGCACCGACAAAGCGGCTTGTTGCATGAGGTTTTCAAGGTTAGATAATTCATCGTATTCAGCTTCAAGTTCACTGTATAAGACAGTGGCAATTGGCTCAATATCGGCCAATTGATTGCTCAATAGCTGAATTTGCTGCTGGCGCAATTGCTCATCTTTAGCGTGCTGCGCTGCTTGCGATTTGAGGCGTTCGTACTGCAAAAACGCTTGTTTCACGTCGTTTGCTTGGCTATTTAAGCCCGTAGCGCTATCTAGCCATTCCATCACAAACTGCGGACGCAGCAAACTTTGCTGGGCATGTTGGCTGTGAATATTGACCAGTAACCCACCCAAGGTTTTAAGCTCATTCATACTAATAGGCATGCCATTGAGCCAAGCTTTACTACGAAGCGTACCGTTTTGGTTAGCAAGTTGCCGGCGAATCAGCAGCGTATCGTCTTCAAATGGGTAATTTTGCTCGCTCAGCCATGCCATGACTTCGGGTAATTGACCGATATTAAATTCTGCAAAAGCGTCTGCCGTGGTCTGTCCATGCCGAATCAAACCTGCGTCACTACGACCACCCACGCACAAGGTCAAGGCGTCAAGCAACAGTGATTTACCAGCACCTGTCTCGCCAGTGATAATGTTAAATCCAGCATTCATCTCAATCTCAGCATTAGTGACGAGTGCTAAATTTTGTAAGGTTAACTGTGTCAGCATATCAATCCTATCATTGACGTTAAGAGTGGCACATGGGCGGTCAAATTTGCAAAAACTTTATTGTAACCTTGTCATGAAAAGCTCACAATAATCCTAGACAAGTCTGCAAAAATCAGTAAAAATTCCATCTAGCTGTTTCACACTAAACAATAGCATAATTGGGACAATTACAAAATAAGCAACGCAAAAATCCAACTTTCCGTCAGCTAGCTATCTTTGATGGGTATCTGTGTCTAGCAATCTTCGCCTAGTCAAGTTGAGGGCGGTTTTATCGATTGTCATAAAACAGAGATTGTCATAAAAGTTGACTAAATTTGATGCTATCCTATTGCTCTAAACAACGTCTGCATAAGGATAACGGCACATAATTTTTTATCAACCGTTAACAATCTATCGGCAATACCATTGGCTGATTGCGACAAGTCACGGACTGCGTTTGATTATAAAACCCATTTGTCGACTAAAAAAAGCGGGTTGCCGCAAAACGACCTGCCAATCTTTATAATTCTTTATAATAAGGCAGCGTTATCAAGTCAACTGACTGTGTATTTTAAGGAGAATCTCATGACGTCACCTAATCGTTTCGACCATGTATCGGTAGAAAAAATAGCGAATGTTTACTATGAAGGTCGTACTTTTAGTCGGACCGTTTGGTTTGAAGATGGACGCAAAAAAATGCTAGGAATCGTGCTACCTTGTGATGCCGATGTGCCAGCCTATGAATTTAAGACTGACTCATCTGAACGTATTGAAATTTTGGCAGGGGAGTGTGAAGTCAGACTGGCAGGCGAGGAAGAATTTACCTATTACCGTGCCGGTCAAGCGTTTTTGGTCGAAGGGCATAGCAGTTATGAGCTACGTAATGAAGCAGTCGTGCAGTACATTTGCCATCTAGAAGGCTAGCGAATAATATACAAGGCTAGGGGCAAGGCAAATATAAAATCGAAAAAAGGGTCATTAATCATGGCAAAACCGAGTTATTTTTATGGCATTCATGCCGTGCAATCCATCTTGCAACACCGCGGTATCGATGGGTTGACACTCTTTATTCAAGACGGTAAAAAACAAGATGATGCCACGGTAGCCAACATCACCGAGCTTGCCCAAACTTACGGGATTGCGATACAAATCAGCGCCAAAGACAAACTCACCAAGCTTGCAGAAAGTCCGCAGCATCAAGGCGTGGTATTACAAGCCCGCCCTGCAGAACTCCAAGATGAGGCAGACCTCAAATACCTTGTTGACAAACACCAAGCCGAGCGAAAACCGCTATTACTACTGGTGCTTGATCAAATCACCGACCCGAACAACCTTGGCGCGTGTTTGCGTACCGCCGTGGCAATGGGTGTCTCAGCCGTCATTATTCCCAAAAATCATAGCTCAAGCATCACCCCAGCCGTGGCAAAGGTCGCCGTCGGTGCGGTGGAATTAATTCCTTTTATCCAAGTTACTAATCTTGCGCGTACGCTCACTGACATCAAAAAACAAGGGGTGTTTGTATTTGGTACGGCACTTGATGACACGGCAAAGTCCGTGCAAGACTGTGATTTGACAGGTGATGTGGCGATTGTGATGGGCTCAGAAGGTGACGGTATTCGCCGTTTGACCGCAGATACCTGTGACCAGCTGGTTTATATCCCGATGCCCGGCAATGAACATGGGCAAATCCAAAGCTTAAATGTCAGTGTCGCCACTGGCATGGTGCTGTATGAAGCCAGTCGCCAGCGTTCTAGAAAATAATAAGAAAATATGTTATCTGTTTTGATGATTTAAAAAAATTTGCTCAGGAAGTGGGCTAAAAAAGGAAAAATCAAAATGCAATTTGCCATTATCGGACTGGGTGTTTTTGGTATTACCTGCGCTAAAGAGCTTGAAAAATTGGGCAACCAAGTCCTAGCGATTGATATTGATGAAAAACTGGTCGATGATATCAGTGAACATGTCACCCGTGCCGTGATTGCTGACGCCACCGACAAAGACACCATAGAAGAACTTGACCTTGCAAGTTTCGACGGCGTACTCGTGAGCATTGGTGATAACCTTGAAGCCAGCTTGCTATGTACACTCAACCTACTAAGCCTGAACGTACAAAACCTATGGGTGAAAGCCAAAACCGACTCCCATCACCAAATCTTAAAAAGCTTAGGCGTGAATAATATTATTCACCCTGAACAAGACATGGGGATTCGTATTGCCCAAAAGATGAACTATCCGATGGTCAAACAATACATGGCGTTGGGTGACGAGCAGTTTTTGGTTCGCCTAGACCCACCTGAGCAGTGGCGAGGGCATCCATGGTCTGATGTCCAACACAGCCATCCCGATATTACCTTTATCATGCTAAAACGCAACCAGCAAATCTTTAACCAATTACCCGATGGCTTTTTCTTTCAAGGTGGGGATAAGTTGGTGGTAGGGGGTGACACCCAAGCGCTGCGTCGCCTTGCCAAAGTCATTCGGCAAACGGCTATTTAACCCACCACTCACGTAAAAAAGGTAATTAGGTGTAGATATGCCGTTTCGTGAAGTCAAAAAAGGCGACAAACCAAAGATTGTTGATAAATCAAAATCCAGTACTCACGACCTAGAGCCGCCTACCAAACAAGGACTGCAGTTGTCCTCGCCTGCTATTTTGTCCTTGGGGTTTTTAGCGTTGATTGTCATTGGTACGGTTTTGCTGTCATTGCCAATCGCAACGATTCAACCGATTAGTATCCTAGCAGCAGCCTTTACCGCGACCTCTGCGGTGACCGTCACAGGGCTAAATGTGGTAGATACCGCTAACTATACCACGTTTGGACAACTGGTGATTGCCGCGCTGATTCAATTTGGTGGTCTAGGCTTTATGACCTTTGCAATTTTGGTATTGACCAGTTTGCAAGGTAAAATGGGATTATCTGGCTCAATCACGGCGCAAGAAGCGTTGGGTACTCATAGTAACCAAATTGGTAGTACCGCCAAAGCGGTAATCAAAATTGCCTTTATCACCGAGAGCTTGGGTTTTTTAGGGTTAACGCTATTGTTAGCACCGCTAAAAGGGCTAAAAGATGCGATGTATGAAGCGTTTTTTCTGTGTATCTCAGCATTTAACAATGCAGGTTTTGCGCTAAATGGCAACAATATGACTGCCTATGTGCACCAGCCGATGATTAGTTTTATCATAAGCTTGCTTATTATCACGGGCGGTATTGGGTTTTTGGTGATTTTAGATATCATCAAACACAAGCGCTGGCAAAAATTTACCCTGCACACCAAAGTCATGGTTTTGGGCACACTAGCACTCAATATCATTGGTTGTATGGGGTATTGGTTACTTGAGCGTCACAACGCCAAAACGATTGGCGGATTGAGCGAAGCTGGGCAGTGGTTTGCATCTTGGTTTATGGCGGTAACGTCACGTACTGCAGGCTTTAATAATATTGATTATAGCCAAGTGACAGATGCCAGTACGTTATTGACCTTTATATTGATGTTTATTGGCGCAGGCTCCATGTCCACAGGTGGCGGTATCAAAATCGGTACCTTTGTGATTATCCTAGCATCGACTAGGGCATATTTGCGTCAACACCCGCAAGTGACGATTTTTCATCGTGCTATCTCTGATCACTTGGTAAAAAAATCGTTTGCGGTGATGAGCACCTCGATTTTGATGATTGCTTTAGCGGCGTTTATTTTAGCGATATGTGAGCCAGAAGGGCATTTGGTTGATATTTTATTTGAAGTGATATCGGCATCGTCAACCGTCGGTTTATCGCGAAATTTCACCCCGACATTGAGTGAACCTGGGCAATGGGTGATTATGTTTATGATGTATATGGGGCGTCTTGGGCCGTTAACCTTGGCGTATTTTATCGCCACCCCTAAACCGACCCGTATTCGTTATCCTGAGACCCATACCCTTATTGGTTGAGTTGGCGCCCTTATTGGCTAAGTTGGCTAATTCAACAGGGTTAGCGAAGCAGCAAAGACCAAGCAAAAATTTTACACAGCGGTTGGTGCACCCAAGATACTGAAAATCCAAGATACTGAAAACCTAAGGAAGCTATCGCTAAATCGTGTATGATGATTGTCTACAACTGGTGAATTGAGCGATTTAGTAAGTTTTAAGGTTATGAGTAGTTATATTTTAGATACAGAAGCGCATGGATTAGTTGAGCCACATGCGACCGAAATTGCCTACATTGGCGTGGTGTTTAGTCCAGCAGGCGAGCTGATACTACAGACCCACAACGCCTTTGAGGAGCGTTTTAACCCACACAAAAAAATTACTTTGGGCAGCCAAGCCATCACAGGGATTTTTGACGACGATGTGGCAGATAAGCCGCCGCATACTGATTTTGAGTTACCAAAGGACTGCGAGTATCTGATTGGGCATAATATCGACTTTGATGCTGAGGTGCTTACCAATGCTGACTGTGATTTATCAAACATCAAGCGTATTTGCACTTTGGCACTGGCGCGGCATTTTTTCCCGCAGTTAGATAGCCATAGTTTGGGTGCGCTACTGTGTTTTTTTGAGCCGCAGGTTGCCAAAAAAAATATCAAATTCGCGCATGGTGCCAAATACGATATTTGGTTTACCTTTTTGGTATTAAAAGCTATCTGCTATCAGCATCGCATTACCGATATGACACAGCTGTATCAAGCCAGTGAACATGCCCGAAAACCCACGGTAATGCGCTTTGGCAAACATAAAGGGGTTGCCATTAAAGACTTGCCGCCTGATTATGTCGATTGGCTGCTCAAACAAGCTGATCTTGACCCGTATCTACAACTTGCACTCACCGAAAATAGCGCAGGCAATCATGGCAACCTTCTATGATTGAAGCCTTGCGCTATGATTTAACCCCTGAAGTGCTAAAATGATTACGCGCCAAATTGCGGTTTAACAATCACCAAAATCACCACGGCGACTAAAATAAATACGGGAACCTCATTAAACCACCGCCAAAAAACATGGGTTTTATAATTAGGGTTGTCAATCAGTTTTAAGCGAAATCGACCACAAGCTATATGATATACCGTCAACGCAATGACGCAGGCTAGCTTGATATGTAGCCAAACTTGGGTTTTATAACTGTCCCAATTAGGTAGTAGCATACACAAGCCAAAAATCCAAGTGGCAATCATCGCAGGTGTCATGATGCCGCGATACAGTTTACGCTCCATCAATGCAAATCGATCTTGGCTGATTTTATCGGCACTCATGGCATGATAGACAAACAAGCGTGGTAGATAAAAAATCGCGGCAAACCAACACACCAATGAAATCACATGCCAAGCTTTAAACCATAAAAAATATTCTGTCATTGCTTACCCCGATGATGATGCAACTAAATAAACTTACCCTAAATAAGCTTATTCTAAATCAGCTTACTCTAAATAAACTTGCCCTAAAAAAGTTTGCAAATAGCCGTTATTTTAAAGTTTGCATGACAGCAAGTAAATCCGAGATTTGTTGTTCACTATGACGAGCGCTTACGCAAAAGCGTAGCCGTGCTGTGCCTACCGGCACTGTAGGTGGGCGGATTGCCGACACCCAAAAACCGCGAGATTTTAACGCGTTGGCAAGCTGCAGGGTTCTATCATTATTGCCAATGACTACAGGAATAATGGCGGTGGTCGGTATTTGATTATCAATAGCTACTTGCCAATTTTGCTGCAATAGCCCTTGACTGAGCTGTTTGATGTTGGCAAGTAATTGGTCACTGCGCAAAGTATCGGTGTGCGACATGACTATGCTAGTTTTAGTCACGCTGGCAAGCACAGGGGGCATCGCCGTGGTATAAATAAATGAACGGGCAAAATTGGTCACATAGTCGATCAGCTGACTCGAACCTGCGACAAATGCGCCACTGGTACCTATCGCTTTACCAAAGGTGCCGATATAGATATCCGCTTGCGGTTGGGCTTTTTTATAAGCCTGATAGGGCAGACCAAAACCATGGGCATCATCTACCATCAATGCGCATTCATAGCGAGTAGCTAACGCATGCAGCGCCTCCAAATCGGCAATGGTACCATCCATACTAAAAATATGATCCGTTACAATCAGTTTTTGCTTAGCGCTACTTTGTGAAAGCAGCTGTTCTAATTGACTATAATTGCGATGTCCAAAACGCATGACTTTGGCACGGCTAAGGATTGCCCCATCGACAATGGAGGCATGATTGAGCTTATCGCTAAAAATCACGCTATCTTTACTACACAACGCTTGAATCACACCGACATTTGCCATATACCCTGTGCTAAAAGTTAATGCCCGTTCATAGCCTGTCGCTTGGGCAAGGGTGGTATCCAATTGTTCATGCCAAAGCGTATGCCCCGTAATCAGGTGCGACGCGCCGCTACCGACTTGCTGGATAGTTTTTGCAGCTTGGCTAAACGCTTGTATGAGTTGCGGGTCGGTGGCAAGTCCCAAATAATCGTTGCTGGCAAAGTTGACGTAGGTTTTGCCATCTATGTCAATGGTGGGCGTGACGCCTTGCCTAATGGGCGTCAGTTGACGATACAAGTCTTTTTGGCGCTGTTCATCAAGGGCTGATTGAAGGGAAAAATTGGCTAACATACTGTTGAACTCTGTTAAAGCATCGTTAAAGCATCTAAGAAAAAACCGCCACTTCGGCGGTTTCTTGGCATATCAAACGACAGCCAAACTCCCGATGCGACCATTCATCGCATTGGTCACCGGGATTTGTCTAGGCTGGGCTTGTTCAACCGTCAACCCTAAATCTGCAATCAACTGATCATCATGATTGGTGGTAGCATTATCGGTGGTCAATAAACGATTCCCATAAAAGAAAGAATTGGCACCTGCCATAAACAGCATGGCTTGCTCGGCATCGGTTAGGCCTTCACGGCCTGCGGCAATACGCACATAGCTAGTTGGGCAAGCAAGGCGCGTGACAGCAATGGTGCGAATCCACTCAAGCACAGGCAAGCGTGTGCCTTGTAGCTGATCTGCAATCGGCGTGCCTTCAATGGGTACTAGCATATTGATTGGGACGGATTCAGGGGGGGTTGGCAGATTAGCCAGTTCTGTCAGTAGGTTGATGCGGTCATCACGACTTTCACCCATACCGATGATACCGCCTGAGCAAATATTAATGCCTGCTTGGCGCACATGGTCAAGGGTAGTTAGACGGTCATCATAACTACGGGTTGACACGATATGGTTATAGTACTCGCGTGAGGTATCAAGGTTGTGGTTGTAGTAATCTAATCCCGCTTCAGCAAGTACTTGCGCTTGGTTACCCGATAACATGCCAAGCGTCATGCAGGTTTCTAACCCTAATGCTTTGACTTCTTTAATCAGCTCAACCACATAGGGCATATCTCTATCGTTTGGGTGCTTCCATGCCGCACCCATACAAAAACGGCTAGAGCCAGCTGCTTTGGCTTTTTTGGCCTCGATAATCGCTTTTTGTACTTCGATTTTCTTTTCAGGTTGTAAGTCGGTGCTATGGTGTCCTGACTGTGAGCAATAGCCGCAATCTTCAGGACAATTGCCTGTTTTTATTGATAATAGTGTACTGATTTGTACGGAATTAGGCGGAAAGTGTTCGCGAAGTTTTTTTTGCGCTAGCAACAGTAAATCCATCAAAGGTAATTCAAACCAAGCTTGGATTTGCTCGCGAGTTGGGCGGCTTTGGGGGGTCAGTGTGGTGCCAATCGGTTGTTGTGATTGTTGAATTGCTAATAAGTCTGCCATGACAGCTATAATCCTGATTAAAACAAAGCTTAAAATGATAAAAGGTGTCTCATCATACCAAAAAAAAACAACCACCTAAAGTGATTGTTTTTTATAATTTAATGACAATGGCTTATTTGTCTTGTGAGCTATCACCACGAGTGATTGAAATATTGGTGATAGGTGATTTATCATCAGTGACTGCGCTAGTTTTGACATTGTCGGCAATCACCTCATCAGATGCATGCTTTGCCTCAATTTCAGCAGATTTACGCAGCGCAGGCGTTAAGTTCTCATTATCGGCTGATTTGGCAAACACGTTGTCAGGACGGATACTAGCATCATCTGCCGTACTATCTTCAGCTTTAGCCGTACTATCTTTAGCGTTAATAGTATCTTTAGCCGCTTCATACTTCTCTTCGATAGCTTTGTTATCAGATACGTCAGAATCACTGGCTTTTTCGTCTGTCAGCGTTTGCTTAGCTTGTTCGACTTTATCTTTTGCCTCACTGATTTTTTCTTTGGCTTCTTCGTTTAGCGCATCTAGTTTGTCATCGGCTTGGGTTTTTAACGCGTCCGCCTTTGATTTAGCATCGTCTAGTTTTTCACCGGCTAGGCTTTTAACATCGGCTAATTTTTCAGCCGCTTGGTCTTTGACGTTTTCAAGCTTGGTTTTAACATCGGCAACTTTATCATCCTTGGTAACTTTCGCCTCATCAAGCTTTTCAGCAGCTGTTTCTTTAGCCTCATCAATTTTATCAGCCGCTTGCGCTTTAACCTCATCCAATTTTTCTTTGGTTTCGCCAAGTTTTTCATTAGCGGTGTCTTTAATATCCGCTAATTTTTCGCTCGCATCTTCTTTAAGTGCATCGATTTTTTCTTTGGCTTCGGTTTTTAACTCATCAAATTTTTCCACCGCATCATCTTTGATTTCAGCCGCTTTCGCCTTAAGGGTGTCTAATTTGCTCGTAGCTTCAGAATCACTGTCAGCATTGACATCTTTGGTGTTGGCTTCATTAAAGTATTTGCTGCTACCAGATGCTTTACCCGCGCTCGCGCCCCCAATCATTGCTAGGGCTTTGCTGCAAAGTTCTTTGGCAAAAGGTGTGGCTTTTTCAATCAAGGGTTTCGCTTGTTCAACCACAGGTTTAAGTGGCTCAGGTACTTTTGGCACAATAAATTTTGCGATTTGGTTAAACCACATCAGCAGTGAATAATCACCCGACATTTTTAAATCGCCATTTTGGATGCCTGTCATAAATGCCGTCGCTTCACCTTTAGTGAGCAATTTCACGCCCGTCATTGAGTCTTTAAAGGTAATCGTCAACGTTGGCTCTTTGGCTGGACCTGCATGTTGGCTAAAAGTACCGTTATTGATTTGGTAGTAACGTGACGTTTGTTCCGCGTCGCTGCCGAGTTGAATAGTAAAATTACGGTTTTCTAATAAACCTTTAAATTTGTCATCGCCCATTTTGGCAAGTTGGGTTAGACGCAAGCCAACGGCAAACAATAATACGTCAAGGGGATCTGATTTGATTTGGGTTAATTGAGATAACATACGTGTCCTCCAAAATTATAGATTTTATAGATATTGCAATGCGCAAGGTCTTTAAATAAATGACGATACTTAAGTCACTCATTTCAAAGAAATTATAATTCGCTATTACAAAAGATTTAATA
The DNA here is from genome assembly GCA_902506225.1 of Enhydrobacter sp. 8BJ. Taxonomy (GTDB): domain Bacteria; phylum Pseudomonadota; class Gammaproteobacteria; order Pseudomonadales; family Moraxellaceae; genus Faucicola. The sequence goes on from LR733345.1 coordinate 523,297, forward strand.
GCTTTGTTATACAATATATTATAAGGTCATCGATGCCAAGTTACAGTAATGTTTAACATATCAGTATCATTTTTTGTAATCAAAGCGTTTGATTTGTGTATTTAAGCAGCGTTACACAGCAAACTTTTTACCTTTTCTCAAGCTAAAGCGGATAAAAAACCCATCAACATGATGGGTTAAATAACTTGCTATAGGGATAAGGTGGCAAGACTGTTATTACTGTTTTGAATCAAACACAGAGGCATGACGAACAAAGTTTTGATGAAAATCGGTATCTTTTTCTAACACCACAGGACGATGACCGGCGCTCATTTGGACACTGCTTTTTAATATGGTTTGGTTGGTAGCAGCTTGACTTGCGGTTTTGTTAAACTTGGGTCTTCCATTTAACGCTATCACAATCGGAATCATCGATAAGCCAATTGCCGCCACATACGCATCCGTGCCAGTCAATGATGACAGCGTGACCACTAACCAATGCAGCCCTTCCACCGAAATCCAGTACACCATACCTAACATAAAATAGCCTAATACAAAACGGTAAGGGGTAAACGCAATCGCTAGCATACCGACAGTCACTAGAACGATTAAAAACAACCAGTTAGAAGTTAACGACGTAGCAGCTAATAATAGACTTGCCGAAATAAGCATGGTTGACCTCATGAAAAGTTATTAAAAACAAATACTTAATATAAATTAAGTAAAAGCTTGTATAGGTTATTATGGCGGTAAAAGATGAAAATTAAAAGTCAAAACCCAACTAAAACGACAATGGATGACGTATCAAATTTGGCTGATTTATCTTAAAAAAAAGCGATTAAAAAGGCTAAAACCGGCTAAAAAAAGGCAATAATCAATCGTCGAAATCACTTGTTCAAGGGTAACAGGAATTTTCGTAAATCTAGTAAAAAAGTGCTAAAATGCGGTAACTGATTTGTCGCGAAATGTATATTCTTTTAATGCTTTGTAGTTTTTAGCATGCCTTAATTTGCTCAACAATCATGGACATATATCTAGCTAAAAAATTGGATAAGTTTGCTATTTTGGACGTTTTAAGTAAAAATATCGTTCGGCAATTGTGCCGCCTATTTTAAGTGCTATTTGCGACGCAAAAAAATTTAAATTTTTAATGTGACTAATTAAAAAAACTGACGCTTTATCAAAATTAACTGGACAACTATTTTGATAAACACGGTTTGCCTAATCACCGACTATATAGTGGTAATTCTCGTATGATGACGTTTCAACAATTGATTTTAACTTTGCAAAATTATTGGGCAGAAAAAGGTTGTGTGGTGTTACAGCCTTACGATATGGAAATGGGTGCAGGCACGTTTCATACCGCCACTTTCTTACGAGCATTAGGTCCAGAGCGTTGGCATGCCGCCTATGTGCAGCCATCACGCCGTCCCACGGATGGTCGCTATGGCGACAACCCAAATCGTTTACAACATTATTATCAGTTCCAAGTGGTACTCAAACCCAATCCACCTGATATTCAAGAATTGTACTTGGGGTCACTCAAAGCGATTGGCATTGATACCCTAACGCATGATGTCCGCTTTGTAGAAGACAACTGGGAATCACCAACGCTTGGCGCATGGGGACTTGGTTGGGAAGTTTGGCTCAATGGCATGGAAGTTACCCAGTTTACTTACTTCCAGCAAGTCGGTGGTATTGAGTGTTTTCCTGTGACAGGAGAAATCACGTACGGTCTTGAGCGCCTTGCCATGTATATCCAAGGCGTGGACAGTGTGTATGACTTGGTATGGACGGATGGCGAATTTGGTCGTGTCACTTATGGTGATGTATTCCACCAAAATGAAGTTGAACAATCGACCTACAATTTTGAACATGCCGATGTGGCAAAAATGTTTGAGTTGTTTGATTTTTATGAAAGCCAAGCCGATAAATTGGTCGGTCTTAATCTGCCGCTGCCTGCGTATGAAATGGTACTCAAAGCGTCACATACTTTTAACTTGTTGGATGCGCGTGGGGCGATTTCAGTCACTGAGCGTCAGCGCTTTATTTTGCGTGTGCGTACCTTGGCACGTAAGGTAGCGCAAAGCTATGTAGAAACGCGCGCCAAATTGGGCTTCCCATTGGCAGATGACGCACATAAAGCGGATGCATTAGAAAAATATCTACCAAAAGAAGCTATTTCAAAACAATAGATGAAAGAAGCGGATAAATCACAATAGTTTCATCACATCGACGAAAAAATTTTCTTTGAACGGTCAAACTAAAAAAGGCAATAGATAGTTTCTATTGCCTTGTTTCTTGCCTTATTTTATTGCTTATTTTGTTGTCAGCGCTAATAAAAAATATCAAATTATCAGAATATTCTAATCTCGCATATTTATATCAAAAATCGCCACAGGGCAACAACGCGCTATTCTACTACAATAGCCGCAGCGAGTAAGCCATGCAACAAGGGGCGGTGAGTGGAACTTTATTTTATTTTAGCGGGTATTTTTGTCGGATTTTGCGTGGGTTTAACGGGCGTGGGCGGTGGGTCACTGATGACGCCGATTCTGATTTTACTGCTAAAAGTAGAGCCGCATATTGCTGTCGGCACCGATTTGCTATACGCCGCTATTTCCAAGTTTTTTGGTGGTGTGGTACATTTTAAAAAATCAAATGTCGTTTGGCCAATCGTGCTATGGCTAGCAATTGGTAGTATTCCAGCCTCGATTGTCACCAACTATCTCGTCGCTACTTACTTGGGTAATATCAACGCCATCAAACTAATCATGACCTTGATATTGGGCGTGATGTTGACCATCACCGGGATTTCGCTGATTTTTCGCAACCGTATCGAGGCGTTTTTTGACAAATACCGCAAAACTGACCAAACTGACAGTCTCACCGCCCAAATCCCCAAATATAAATTGGTGCTGATGGGCATATTGCTCGGGGTAGTAGTGACCTTATCGTCGGTTGGGGCAGGGGCATTTGGCGTCATGGCGCTGGTACTGATTTTTCCCCAATTGCCACTCATTCGCATCATCGGCTCGGATGTAGTACATGCGGTGCTGTTAACCTTGGTCGCAGGTCTCGGACATTTGCTGTCAGGCAGTGTGGATTTTCACATGCTGACCTTTTTGCTCATTGGCGCGATTCCTGCCATTATTGTAGGGACATTATTGAGCAGTAAATTACCTGAGAAAAAATTGCGCCCGATTTTAGGGGTGACGCTGTTGTTGTTAGGCATTAACTTTGTGGTCAATCCTGACAAAGCCAAACCAAAAGCGGCGGTCAATACGCCAATGGCGACGACCACTATAACGACTTCGGCAAGCACCAGCCGATAAGTTTAATTTTCGTTTTGCGCTGACGGTTTTCTTGATTTGCCCCAATGATGGGGCATTTTTATGGCTTAAATTTCTGCTATAATCGACTATATTTACCTTATTTGAATCAACAAGGCTTTAGCATGTCTACTATTTTATTTGAACTTGGCACCGAAGAATTGCCCCCAAAAAATCTAAAAACATTGCGCGATGCACTTAACGACCATGTCACCCAATCGCTAAAAGATGCCAATATTCGCTTTGATACCATTAAAAGCTTTGCCGCCCCGCGACGCCTTGCCTTGCAGATTCAAGGAATTAGTGAAAAACAGCCTGATAAAATCGAACAAAAACGCGGTCCTGCAGTCAAAGCTGCCTATGACAAGGACGGTAATCCAACCAAAGCGGCTCAAGGGTTTGCCCAAGGCTTGGGTATTGACGTCAAGGATTTAATTACCATCAAAGGTGATAAAGGCGATTATATCGGCTATGAAATGAATGTCATCGGTCAGCCTGTGGCTGAGTTGTTGCCGAGTATTTTTCAAAAAGCCTTAGATGAGTTGCCGATTGCCAAACGCATGCGTAGTGGTGCAGAGCGTTCTGAGTTTGTTCGCCCTGTTAAATGGTTGGTGCTACTAAAAGACGACCAAGTGCTACCAGCGACGATTCAAGGATTAACGTCGGGTAAGACAGGGTCGCAGGGCATTGAACTGGGTCGTTATAGTCTCGGACATCGTTTCCATCATCCTGATAGGGTTAGAATTGACACGGCGGACAGCTATGAGCAAAACCTTGCTGAGGCGCATGTCATCGCTGATTTTGACAAACGCCAGCAGCTTATCAAAGAGCAAGTCCAACAGCTTGCCGATGAAGTAGGGGCGACTGCTATCGTACCGCAAGATTTGCTTGATGAAGTCACCGCGCTGGTCGATTACCCAGTAGCGCTACGCGCAAGCTTTGAGCCACGATTTTTACAAGTGCCGCAAGAGGCCTTGATTAGCACCATGCAGGCGGATCAAAAATATTTTTGTTTGACTGACAGCCAAGGTAAATTACAGCCTTATTTTATCTTTATCAGTAACATTGACAGTAAAGATAAAGCGCAAGTGATTGCCGGTAACGAAAAAGTGGTACGTCCACGCCTTGCCGATGCCGAGTTTTTCTTTTTACAAGACCAAAAACAGCCATTGTTTGCCTTGACTGAAAATCTCAAAACCCGCGTATTCCAAGATAAGTTAGGGACAATTTGGGAAAAATCTGAGCGTATTGCCAAGCTAGCTGCCTTTATTGCTACCCAAATTGGCGAAGACGTTGAGCAAACGGCACGGGCAGGCTTGCTGTCAAAAGCAGACCTTGCCAGTACCTTAGTGGGTGAGTTTCCAGAATTACAAGGCGTGGCAGGGACTTACTATGCGCGTTTAAACCAAGAGCCAGAAGCGGTGGCGGCAGCAATCGAAGAGCAATATCTGCCAAAATTTAGCGGCGATAAATTACCCGCGACCAACATTGGAACGGCGCTAGCATTAGCAGACCGTTTGGATACACTGGTCGGTATTTTTGGCATTGACCAAGCGCCAACGGGTTCAAAAGACCCGTTTAGTCTGCGCCGTGCGGCGATTGGGGTACTGCGTATTTTGATTGAGAAACAACTGCCATTAAATCTGGTAGTATTGCTTGAGCAAGCTTTATTGGGTTATGTAGGCAAAATTGACGACTTACCAAAAACTTTTAAACAAGTGATGGAGTTTATTAATTCGCGCTACCGTGCTATGTATGAAGACCAAGGCGTGAGCGTGGATACAATTATGGCGGTACAGGCGCTACAACCGCAAGTGCCAATGGATTTTGACCATCGCATCAAAGCTGTCCAAGCTTTCCGTGATTTGCCACCCGCCCAACAACTTGCCGAAGCCAATAAACGCGTTGCCAATATTTTAGCCAAGGCTGAGGGTGAGATTGCAACCCAAGTACAAACGGCTTATTTACAAGAACCTGCCGAAAAAGCATTGTATCAAGCGGTGCAAACTGCAGCGCAAAGTATTGAGCCTCATCAACACACTGACAACGCCAACTACACCCAGATTTTACAATCGCTAGCGACACTGCAGCAGCCATTGGATGACTTCTTTGAGCAGGTGATGGTGAATAGTGAAGATGCTAACCTCAAAGCCAATCGGTTGGCGTTGCTAAAAAAAGTGCGTGGGTTGTTTTTAACGGTTGCAGATATCAGTGAGTTACAGCTATAAGCTAATTTAGACACGAGTCAACGCTTTAATCATATGGCTTCGATACTATTGCTTCGATACTATGGCTTTAATACCCCTGCTTTAATATCATTAGTTAAACCCATACTGACAACGGTCATTATGGGTTTTTTTCAAGCTAAAAATATTTTTACGCTTGTTTTCGCTAAATTGGCAGGCTAGTTTACGCGTATTTGATACTATTTTAAGGGTGTTTTTGTCTGAATTGCTCTCTAGGGTTTATGATGGTATAAGCAGTATAACCCATATAACCAGGTTCAAAGCTTTTGGTAGATTGTGTATTTAACGGTGAGTTTTATCTATTATTTATTTTTTCTAATTTATCTTCGTCTAGGGTAATTACGTGAAAGTCAGCAATAACGATAGCTTGTTTCAATATATGGTGCGTACCAAAAGGTATCGGCTTCTTTTACAAAGCTTAGTGGTGCTGTGTTTGTTTGTGCTATCGTTCGTGATTATCAATATATATATTGCGCGCTTTTTAACCCAGTCTACCCAGCATATGGATATCATCGGCAACATCAGTGATTTGACACTTGAGATAGCAACCAGTGCCCAACATCTAACAGTAACGCCTCACAACGATAGCCAACAAATTATTCAGACCTTACAAAAACAGGCGGCTGAGTTAGACGGTTATATGGCACAGTTGTCCCGCTATCCAAAGCAAGAAACGGCGATGGATGAGTTTGCCATTATCTGGCAAGACTATCGCCAAAGAATCGCGCAAGTCTCTGAGCAAGATGAAAAAGGCAAAGTTGAATTGGCTGAGTTTGCTTATCACAATCAAGCCAAAATTTGGTCATTGATGAATATTGGCTATGACACTTATCTCAATGACACCTACCGTACTGCAGATTATTCGCGCTATTTGACCTATTGCAGTTTTTTTGCCTTGATAGCCTATATTATCTTCTTTATCCATTACACCATCAGACAGATGTATAACGATGATGTGGCGGTTGATAAAGCGCAGACCGATATGCGCGATATCATGAACACAGTCAAAAAAGGCTTGTTTCTCATTGATGATAAAATGGTCATTGGTGAGCATTATTCCAAAAAACTAGAGCAGTTATTGGGGCGCAAGCAGTTAGCTGGGCTGACATTACCCCAGCTGCTACAAAATATGGTCAGCGAAAAAGATATCAGAGCGACACAGCATTTTATCAATTACCTGTACCAATCCAACGTGGATGAAGAGTTGATTCAAGATATCAACCCACTTAAAACAGTCGAGTTGATTTTTTTAGATGAAACAGGGGTTACTCATAAGAAATACCTGCATTTTGAATTTTTACGGGTGGTTAAGAGCGAGAATAAAAAATCCATTCATCTATTTGTCAGCGTGGTAGATATTACCGAAACGGTGCTTTTAACAAAGCAAATTGATAAGGTAAAAGATGAATACCATAAATTTATCAGCCGTGCCGTCTATCTATTAAGTTTAGATACGCAAACAGTTGATGATTTTATTGCCACCAAAAGAGCCACTGTCGCGGCTATAACCGATATCTTATATGCTCAGGTATTGGACAAAGAGCAGTTAGTGACAAAAGCCAAGACCTTGCTAACAATAACACAAACACTAGCAGATGATACCCAAGTTTTACGTCTCAAACAATATGATGATGTTGTCAGTAGTTTGGTGTATGAGCTAAAGCGTTTAACGCGGTTATCTCATATTCAAACCAATGATTTTACGAGCTTTATGCTTAAGCTTGATTCCTATCAAGAAATGTTGAATTTAACTGAACATTTAATCAATGAACAAGCCGAGCAAGCCTGATGGGTTATCTATAAAAAATTAAAACTTTCATTAGCTATAGTTTAAGATGTATTATCTTATATTTGTGTTAAACTCGGACTTTTAGACGCCAATTCACCACGAATCGATATTCCAAAAAACAGCATTAATGTTCCAATAATGCTCTATTGTGAATTTGCAAAACTGATTAGCAACTCGTTACAATGCAAAAGAGATTTTTTTTGCTAATTAAACTAAATTAAAGGAATATGTATGAACCCACCGCATCGCCCAGAAACGCTAGCCATTCATGCAGGGTACGAACCAGAGCCGACCACCAAAGCTGTCGCTGTCCCTATCTACCACACCAGTTCGTATGCCTTTGATAACACCCAACACGGTGCTGACCTTTTTGATCTGAAAGTTGCTGGTAATATCTATACCCGTATCATGAACCCAACCAATGCGGTGCTTGAAGCGCGCATGGCAGCATTAGAAGGTGGTATCGGCGCATTGACGGTGGCATCCGGGATGGCGGCGATTACTTATACCATCCAAACGCTATGTGAGTCAGGCGATAACATCGTCTCAGTATCAACTTTATATGGTGGTACTTACAACTTATTTGCCCATGCGTTGCCACGTCAAGGTATCGAAGTGCGTTTCTTTGATTATACCCGACCTGAGACCTTGGTTGATTTGATTGATGAACGTACTAAATTGGTATTTGGGGAAAGTATTGGTAATCCATTGGGTAATGTGCTGGATATCGCAAAAATCAGCGAACTTGCTCATAGCAAAGGCGTACCTGTGGTGATTGATAACACTGTCGCCACGCCAACATTGTGCCGTCCATTTGAGCATGGGGCTGATATTGTGATTCATTCATTGACCAAATATGTGAGTGGTTCGGGCACGTCGGTGGGTGGTGTGATTATCGATAGTGGTAAATTTGATTGGGGCGCTCACAAAGAACGTTTTGCGATTTTAAATACCCCAGATGCCAGCTATCATGGTGTCAATTTTGTCGAAGCCATGGGTGCTGCGGCGTTTATCGCCCGAGCACGCGTTGCGCCCTTGCGTAATACCGGTGCGGCACTAAGCCCAATGAACGCTTGGCAAATTATGCTTGGATTAGAGACGTTAGCCTTGCGTATGGAGCGACATTGCCAAAATGCCCAAGCCGTGGCAGAATTTTTAAACCATCATCCGCAAGTGGCTTGGGTCAAGTACGCAGGATTAACGGACCATCCAGAACATAAGCTTGCGCAAACATACTTTGGTGGTAAGCCATCAGCGATTCTAACCTTTGGGTTAAAAGGCGGCCGTGAAGCAGGGGCGAAATTTATTGATGGGCTACAATTAATTACCCGTTTGGTCAATATCGGTGATGCCAAGTCACTCGCTTGCCACCCTGCAACTACCACGCACCGCCAGTTAAATGCTGAAGAGTTGCAAAAAGCAGGCGTTAGCGAAGACATGATTCGTCTATCCATTGGTATTGAGCATATTGAGGACATCAAAGCTGACCTTGAGCAAGCGTTAGCCGCAGCCAAATAATCTATTCAAATAAAAAGCGAGCATTAAGCTCGTTTTTTATTTGGACTAAATTTTTTAGATCAGAAAAATGCGAATGATAAAAAAAATTGGATTATGGGTAAAAAGTTTTGCCATATATGCCTTGGTGTTTATCACTATCTATAATGTGGTCAATTGGTGGCGACAACCCATGATGCCAGCCAATTCTGTTTTGCAATTTACTACCATTCAGGGTCAAACCATCGATTTGCAACAAATTAGTCAACAGCGACCTGTTTTGGTGTATTTTTGGGGTAGTTGGTGTGGCGTGTGTCGCCAAACCTCACCCAGTGTGGATAAACTGGCAAAATCAGTGGATTATCCTGTGGTGAGCGTCGCAGTGAATTCAGGCGAGCCAAATGAAGTGCAACAATACTTAAGTCAACATGGGTGGCAATTTGTAACGATAGATGATAAAGATGGCAAAATTTTCACAGACTGGCAGGGACAAGTGACGCCATCTTTCATCATTTTAAAAGATGGCAAAATGGTACAAGGTCTGACGGGGATTCATCCAGCGTGGGAACTAAAATTGCGACTGTGGCTATTACGATAATATTTATTACGACAACATTTACTTGCCCTGCCAAACTGGAGGACGTTTGGCAATAAACGCATCTATGCCTTCTTGGGCATCTGCCGCCATCATATTATCCGCCATGGTACAGCTAGCAAATTCGTACGCTTGTTCGATAGGCATATTTAATTGTTGATAGAACATTTGCTTACCCACTTTTACCGCTAAAGGTGATTTATCTAAGATATGTTGGGCCAGCTGCTTGACACAGTCATCAAGTTTATCACTTGCGACAGCATGATTAATGAGTCCAAACTGCACTGCTTTTTCTGCACTGATAAACTCACCTGTCATCAGCATTTCAAAGGCTTGTTTGGTAGGTAGGTTACGACTAATTGCTACTGCCGGTGTTGAGCAGAATAAACCCACCCGAATTCCTGACGTCGCAAACGTCGCAGTATCTGCAGCAACAGCCATATCACAGGTAGCAACTAACTGACAACCAGCTGCAGTCGCAAGTCCTTGTACTTTAGCTATTACAGGTTGCGGCAGTTGCAAAATTTGTTGCATGACGTTACTGCAATGGGTGAATAGTTGCTGCTGATACTCGTGCTCAGGATTGGCGCGCATTTGTTTGAGATTGTGTCCCGAGCAAAATGCCTTGCCATTGGCAGCTACTACCACCACTCGCACGTTGTCATCGTTGGCTATTTGGGTCAGATGTTGGGACAAGGCAGTCAGCATTTCTTCTGATAGCACATTGTATTCTTGTGGACGATTGAGTGTAAGCGTGGTCAATCCATTATTATCGCTGCGTAAGACATAATCAGTATCTGAGTTTATAGCGATCATTTTTACATCCTTGTAAATGTTATTAATCATTTTATCCTAACACAATTGACTATTCTCAAGCCAAAAAAAATACCCCAAACTTATGGGGCATTTCTAACAAGTTAACCGCTCAGCGGTTGTCGCTTACTATTTAGCTGCTGCTGCTTGAGCCGCTGCTACTTCTTCAGCGAAGTTTTCTTGTTTTTTCTCGATGCCTTCACCCACTTCTAAGCGTTTGAATGCTTTAACCGTCATACCTTCAGATTTTAATATATCGCCAACTTTTTTCTCATTGTCGATAACGTAAGGTTGGTTCAACAAAGTCACTTCGTTCAAGTACTTTTGTAGACCACCGGTAATCATTTTTTCAATCACGGCGTCTGGTTTGCCAGATTCTTTCGCTTTCGCTTCGATGATGTCTTTTTCGCGCGCTAGCGTATCAGCAGGTACATTGGCTTCATCAACAGCGATTGGGTTGAATGCTGCAACTTGCATCGCAACGTGTTTTGCGGTGTCTGCATTGCCGCCTTCAACAGAAACCACTACACCAATACGAATACCGTGACGGTAAGAGGCTAGGTTGTCACCTTCAATCACTTCTGCACGACGTACTTGGATGTTTTCACCGATTTTTTGTACGAGCTCAACTCGGGCTTCTTCAACCGTTTGACCATCGCCATACGGCAATGCAGAGATAGCCGCTACATCAGTGGTATTATTGGCAAGTGCAAGTTCAGCTACTTTGTTCGCAAATGCGGTGAAGTTAGCATCTTTTGCCACGAAGTCAGTTTGACAATTTACTTCAAGTAGTAAGGCTTTGTTACCTTCTTGGGCAATAATGATAGCGCCATCAGCAGCAATGTTACCTGCTTTTTTAGCAGCTTTTGCTTGACCTGATTTACGCAGGTTATCGATTGCGGTTTCGATGTCGCCGTCTGCTTCTTGCAGGGCTTTTTTACATTCCATCATACCAAGACCTGTACGGTCACGTAATTCTTTTACCAGTTTTGCACTAATTTCTGCCATGAGATACCTCAATTGATTATCATTATAGATGAGAATTGGGTTGTTTATTGTCTAAACAGTTGGAGATTAAAGGACAAAAATGGGTGATTTTTGCCCTTTAATATTACGCTACAAATTCGAATTTTTATAAAGTAATTTTGTGTTTACCCAGCAAAGTTAGTTTATAAAATTTTGATGACAGTATCATAACAACCTAAGCAATGTGCTGCTATGATACTGCGGTAACCCTTATTCTGCCGCAGCTTCTGCTGGTGCTTCAGTTACTGCTTCTTCTTGAGCTGCTTTGCCGCCTTGAGTTTTAGCGTATTCTTTACCAGCGATAATTGCATCTGCAACCGCTGATACGTATAGCGTTACCGCACGAATCGCATCGTCATTGGCAGGAATGACATAATCTACGTCATCTGGGTTTGAGTTTGTATCAACGATACCAATGACAGGAATACCTAAGTTTTTTGCTTCTTTGATTGCAATCGCTTCATGGTCAACATCAACCACAAAAATTGCATCGGGTAAACCGTTCATATTTTTGATACCGCCTAACGCACGCTCAAGTTTTTCCATTTCACGAGTACGCTCTAGCGCTTCACGTTTGGTTAACTTAGCAAAGGTACCGTCTTCAGCTTGTTTTTCGTATTCTTTTAAACGAGTAATTGACTGACGGATGGTTTTCCAGTTGGTTAACATACCACCTAACCAGCGATGGTCAACATAAGGCATACCAGCGCGAGCGGCTTGTTCGCTAATAACGTTGCTTGCTGCACGTTTAGTACCAACAAATAGTACTTTGTTGCCACGTGCTGCTTCACGGTTAACGAAGTTTAGTGCTTCGTTCATCGCTTTAACTGTATGCTCAAGGTTGATGATGTGAATTTTGTTACGTGCACCAAAAATAAATTTGCCCATTTTTGGATTCCAAAAACGAGTTTGGTGACCAAAGTGTGCACCGGCTTCTAAAAGATCACGCATTGAAACTTGGGTAGGATTAGCTGACGCCATGAGATTTCCTTAAGTAAAGTTGGGTTATGCCTCCACATTACCGATTAAGCCGATTTGCAAACACGCATCAAAATCTACAGGATTTTAATTAATCAAATTTGCAAACACCCAGCTTAACTCTTATCAAGCTTGTTAGCTTGAAAATAGCAATGTGTGTGTCATGTTAGTAAATAAAAAAAGCAGTTTGCCATTTCAAGATAAAATGACAAACTGCTATTTTAACATATTTTTATATGGTTAAGCTATATGTTTTAGCAAAAGCACATGGCGATTATTCGACCAATCCGATTAAATCACCATAACCTTCTTGTTCCATCTCATTTACAGGGATAAAACGTAGCGACGCGCCATTGATGCAATAACGCATGCCGCCAAGCTCAGGAAGACCGTCATTAAACACATGACCCAAATGTGAATCACCCACACGGCTGCGTACTTCAGTGCGTCGCATACCATGACTGTCATCAAACAATTCATTGATTACTGCTGTATCAATCGGTTTACTAAAGGCGGGCCAACCACAACCTGAGTCATACTTGTCCGATGAGCTAAAAAGCGGCTCACCACTCACAATATCCACATAGATACCACGTTCAAATTGGTGATCATATTCATGACTAAAAGGGCGTTCAGTGCCGTTTTGCTGTGTCACATAATATTGCTCATCATTCAGATTTGCCTTGATTTCAGCTTCAGACGGTCTTACATACTTCTGCGTATCGATATTAATTGAATTAGCCATAGACGTTCCTAACCCTTGTTGTCATTGTAGAACATCACAATAGTTACAACCTATCCAAAATTCAAGTAACAACTGTTTAAACAAATAGTAGTTTTGTGAAAAAGGCGAAAAGGGCTATAATACGTCTTCTTAAATTTTTGCAAAATCAGATAATTATTGTATGAAAACACTATTAAATAACCCTGAAGCCATTGAAAAAATGCGCGTCGCTGGTAAATTAGCCGCCGATGTTTTAGTGATGTTAGATGAATATGTCAAAGAAGGTGTAACGACAGGGGCATTAGACAAGCTTGCCCACGACTATATTGTCGATGTCCAAAAAGCCATTCCTGCCAATGTCGGCTATCATGGCTACCAGCATACACTTTGTACCTCAATCAACCATGTGGTTTGTCATGGTATGCCCGATGACAGCCGTATCCTAAAAGATGGCGATATCGTCAATATCGATGTCACAGTGATAAAAGATGGTTATCATGGTGATACTTCAAAAATGTGGATTATTGGTGAAGGCTCAATCATGGCTCAGCGTATCTGCAAAATCGCCCAAGACGCACTATATGCAGGGATGAAAGCCGTTCGCAATGGCGCCTATGTAGGCGATATTGGCGCAGCGATTCAGGCAGTGGCAGAGCCAGAGCGTTTTAGCGTAGTAAAAGAATATTGCGGACATGGGATTAGTGACGTATATCATGATGAACCACAAATTCTGCACTATGGTAAAAAAAATACCGGTCTACAACTGACGACAGGCATGACATTTACCATTGAACCAATGATTAACCAAGGTGTATGGCAAACCAAAACTTTACCCGATAAATGGACGGTAATTACTAAAGACCGTAAATTGTCAGCCCAATGGGAACACACACTGATGGTTACCGAGAATGGCTGTGAAGTGTTTACCAAGCGTCCAGAAGAAGATTTGAGTTTTTTAAACAGTTAAATCATGAATAAAATCATGAGTATAAAAGAAAGTTAGTGATTGTTTTAAAATTATTTATATTTTCCTGTTGACACCCATTCCAATTCACGTATAATACGCCACCACTGAGCGACAAACAGTTTACAAAAAAGTAAAACAAGTTACGAAGCTTAGAAAGAATTAAAATAAAGCTTGACAGAGTAAAAAAAACGTATTACAATATCAAGCTCACCAGATGATAGACGATATCTTTGGTACATTAAATAACAACAAACACAAGAACAACTTGTGTGGATTTTCACTTAGGGCGATAAAATTAAGACTTTAATTAATTGTATTGTCAGAGTGAAGATACTCGTAAGTTTATTTGAGCAAAGACAGTATAAATAATTGAGTCAACAAATTAAATCTATTGACACCGCTACGCGGTGACAATAGATAGAAAGATTAAACTGAAGAGTTTGATCATGGCTCAGATTGAACGCTGGCGGCAGGCTTAACACATGCAAGTCGAACGATGAAACTCTAGCTTGCTAGAGAAGATTAGTGGCGGACGGGTGAGTAACATTTAGGAATCTGCCTAGTAGTGGGGGATAGCTCGGGGAAACTCGAATTAATACCGCATACGACCTACGGGTGAAAGGGGGCGCAAGCTCTTGCTATTAGATTTGCTGACGATAATAGCTTGGAGGTCCCACCTGATCCCTTCCCGAACTCAGAAGTGAAACTCCAATGCGCCAATGGTAGTGTGGTTCGCCCATGTGAGAGTAGGTCATCGTCAGCTCCCTATTCCAAACACCCCCCTTACATCAGTAAGGGGGTGTTTGCTTTGTAGTTTCTTAAAATGTTTTATATAGGGTACTGTCGGAGACAGAAAACCCTGAGACACTACCTTTATAAAAACCACACAACGAAATACAAGTCTCGTAAAATCTGGTATAAGCTTAAGCAAGCTGGTATGCCAAAGCTTGTCCGATGTACCTTTGAACGCTTGATAAAATAGAAAAAGAAAAAGTGTGGCAACTACCACACTTCTAAGAATAAATAAAATACAAGTTTTTTGGCGATTATTTTGATAAATCTATTGCATAATCTGCTAAGCCTTTATTTGAACCGTCGTCATTATTTACGACACTGATATTGGTTAATCCTGCTTTTTGGGCAAAGTCAATTTTGTTTGCACTCGATTTAAAGGTTACAGGACCCGCTGTTTTCACTTTGACAAACCGCCAGCTACGACTGCTACCATTATTGGTTAGTGATAAATTCTTAGCCGCTTTGATGTAGTTAATCAGCACATCACGATTGGCATCAGGTGATTCAACTACATTGCTACTATTGATGCTATAGTACCCCTTTAGACCTGATGCACGATAATTATTGGTTGCGATGATAAATGGCGCGTTGTCTTCAATCGGCTTGCCTTTGTAGGTTAAGTTTTGGATACGGCTACCGATAGGTTTAGTCACATCAATTTCATATTGCACATCGGGTGAGGTAAACATATCAAAGTTATACCCAGGAAAACTGCTGATTAACGCTTGTGGCGTAGTAAGGCTTGGGTTTATTTGATTAAAGCGTTTGGCAGAATTCTCTAGCCATTTTTTGATATCACTGCCTTGTATTTTTACTGCAAACACGGTATTTGGATACAGGTATAAATCAGCCGCATTGTTAATGGCGATATTTCCTTGAGCGACGTCCGTATAATCTGAACCCCCTGCAAATCCGCTTTTAAATGGGGCACTCACTGATAAGACAGGGATATCTTTATATTGTGGCAAATTGGCGTTAATGTAATCGCTGATATAATTGGCTTGGGCTTGGTTGACCACTTGAATCGCTGACACATCACCCACATCAGCGAAGTAAGAAGTCATTGAGAAATCGGATGTACCGATTGGGGTTTTGACATAATTAATAGTGGCATTATGTTCTGCTTGAATTAATTGAGCCACTCGCGGGTTAGCTGCTACAAAAGTTTTATCAGCATTTTGTATAGTACGCACTTCCACTTTGGTATTGTTTTTATTGACGCCCCATTTTTTGCCATCAAAGGTTAAATTCAATTTGATGACCCCTAACCCTTTACCCCAAAAACTTGGCATGACCGCAGGTACGTTGTTTAAAAAGCCATTAACTTTATCAATACCTGCTTGGTCTAGGCGGGTGTCTTTGCTATTAGCATCGGGAAACACTTGATGTGTGTGTCCCATCAAAATCGCATCAATACCTGCCACTTGCGATAGATGCCAACTGGCGTTTTCCATTGTTGGGCTATATGGTGAGGTATCAATACCACCATGCGACAAGGCGACAATGACATCTGCACCTTCATTTTTCATTTGTGGCACATATTTTTCTGCCATTTCTTTCGCACCGGCGGTGGTGACTTTGCCGTCTAGCCATTTTTTGTCCCATTGCATAATACCGGGTGTGGTAAAGCCAATGATACCAATTTTTAGCGGTACGGTAACCGTCTTACCATCTGGTGTGGTTGCCGTAAAGGTTTTGGTAATGATTTTATAAGGCTTAAACAGTGGCTGATTATTGCGAGTGCTAATGACATTGGATAAAACCAAGGGAAAGTCAGGTCCTTTACAAGCACTGGCACTTGCAGTTATGCTATCAACATTAAACTGACTGCCTGTAATTTGATTAAGATAGTTCAGCCCATAGTTAAATTCATGGTTACCAATCGTACCTGCATCGTATTTTAGGTCATTCATAACCTTATAAATGCCCAGTGTTTCGTCGCATTTGACAGGGTTTACCGTTGCTTGATAGTCACCTAAAGCACTACCTTGAATGGTATCACCGTTATCTAGCAAGATATTATTGGCAGATTCACTACGAGCGTTATTAATAAGCGTTGCGGTTCGCTCAAGCCCAAAACTTTTGTCTTCTGTCAACTTGTAATAATCATAACTCATGACATTATTATGCAAATCTGACGTTTCAAGAATAGTAAAGTTAAGGTTCGTATTGGTAGCGATTTGCTGTGGTTTAGGGTCATTACTATCATTATCATTGTTATTACAAGCAACAAGTGACATGCTTGCTACAATCATGGATGTGGTAAGGCAAATGCGCTTGATTTGCGTATTTTTATAATAATGGTTTTTATAATGATGGGGCTTATAGTTCATGATAGTTCACTAAATTAGGCTCAAATAAGAGCGTTGATAAATTTGTGAAATATCATAGAAAGGTTGCGTGACAAAATGATGAATAGCTAGGGGCTAATAAAATTCGCTGCCCGCTGCCTACCGTCAAGTGACCCTGCAAACACCCAATTGTTACGACCAAGCACTCACGTAGGCATCTGATTGTCTGCCCAATTCTGGAATAACTCTTAGCTTGCTCGCCAATACACTTTTAGTACGCTATTATCGCGACTTAACTGTAATAACTCATCCAATAGCGAACGCAGTTTTTTCGTTGTTGTCGCTTCAAGCCCGCCCCAGATGTGGTCAATTTTGTGAGGATGTTGTTGCAAAAAATTTTGTAGGGTCGTAAAAATCTGCGTATGGGGCAGTTGGTTATCATTCGCCACAATTGGCAATACCGTTGCGGGATACTGGGCTAAAACGTCTTCTAAATAAGCCAAATCTAGCGGGCTTTGCAAAAAGGTAAGTACAATCGGCGGTATTGTCTGCTCGGTCATTGGCGACTGCTCTAACAGTCTGGCTACGGTCGGTAGTGAGGTTTCATCAGCGATTAATAGACTTTGTCCCTGTGGCTGATTAACATCGAGATGATCGATTTTTTCGGGGAATTCTCGCTCACTGGTAAAAATATCGCCTATTTTTAACGATTTTACCCAAGTTTCGCCAAGACTGATTTCGCCGTTTTTTTCTCCATGACAATAGATATCTATCCAAGCAAGGTTTTGCGTTTCACCGTTTTCATTCACCGTTTGCCATGCCTTGCGAAGCGTATAATAGCGGTAGGGGCGGGGGTGTTTTTTTAGGTCGGTGTCGGGCAGTTTGACATCAAACAAAAACGCATAACCTGCAGGTAAATCCGATAAATCGCTATCGGTTTGCACTGTCAAACGATACATATGGTGACTGACCGCTTCCACGCTTTGCAGGCAAAATTGACGCTGCTTGATGTCAATGGTTTTTTTACCTTGTTTGCGGTCACTGCGCTGCAATAAGGCGACATATTGGTCGTTAAATGTTTCAAGGGTTTGGGCCGGCTCACTAAATGCCAAAAGCTGATTGTCTAAGTGCGGCTCGTTTTGCGCAAATTGCAAATCCAACAGCAAGCCTTGTTGATAGATTTGGCGTAAGGTCGCATTTTGCAAGGTTTTTTGCTGAACCTTGGTTAAGTTTAGCAAGCCTAACGCCATGTGCTTCATATCATCGCTGTGGTCTTCGTTGATGTGATCGATGATGTCGGCAATTTCTGGGTCATCAAATAAAGTCAGATTTTCTGGGTGCATAGAATGTAGTTTTTGTTAAAGGGCGATAAGGAAAGAACTTGGGGTAACAAGTCCTTTGTTTAGATTTATGAATATGATTAAAACTTCGCGGTTAAGCTAACACTGGCTTGTCGCTCTGCGCCCATCCAGCAATTATTGCGGTCATAACAACTACCCACGTAGGTTTTGTCAAACAAGTTACTGACAGTCAAGCCCACATCGAACACGCGGTTGATTTGATAACTGCCAGCCAAATCCACCAAGGTGACACTTGGCAAGGTATCTGAGTTTTCTCTATCAATCTGCATCCCAGCGATATGTCGCACACCCACTTGTACCGCGGTTTTGGCGTTGGGTTTCATACTTGCCCAAAGGGTGGCGTTGTGTTTGGCAATTTGTTGCGGGGTATTGCCGACCAGTTGCGGGTTAAACTCATCTTTAGTGATTTCGGCATCGACATAACCATAGCCGACACCCACATTGAACCAATCGTTGAAACGATGATCGGCAGAAATTTCAAAACCTTTTGATGTGGTTTCACCTGTTTGGGTTTGTTTGGTCCAGTCGGTGGCAGTGACCGTGTCATTTTTGCGCGTGATATCGTAGGCAGACAGCGTGGCTTTGGTGGCTTTATCTGCTGAGTTGTGTTTTATGCCGACTTCAACTTGGTTGGCGGTGGTGGGTTTAAAGGCTTCACCTGTAATATAGTTGACGCCTAACACGGGTTGAAATGACTGAGCGTAGCTGACATAGGGAGCAAATCCATTGTCAAGTTGATACAGGGCGGACAATCGCCCAGATGTTTGCTTGGCTTCGTTGACGGTGGTTTTTGTATTGCTACCTGTGGCAGTAGTTTTGGTGGTGCTTTTATAGTCATCATGGCGCAACCCTGCGACCACAGTAAGCTTATTCCATTGCATTTCATCTTGTAGATAAACGCCGAATTGACTTTGCTCAATATCATCGGTTTGTTGATAGCCTGTCAAACTAAGGGCAGTTTTGCTAAATAAATCATAATCAGGATCGCTTAAATCGATGATGGGTACGCCATTGTACATGGCGTCTGCGTACTTAGCCGTGCTGTCAGTTTTTTGATAGTCCACACCCAATAGCAAATTATGGGAGGTATTATCGGTAATCAGACTATAAGCCAACTGGTTATCCGTCGCCCAGTTGGTCATTTTTTCATCGGTCGTGTAGGCGGTGCGTATCAGCTTGCTGTCTGAGTCCTCGCTAAAGCCTTGATGGTAGGTGTTTTTTTGTTGGGCATCGGCATCGGTATAACGCAAGGTATGTTTAAAGGTTAACAAATCATTGATTTTCCAGTTGATGGTCTCGCTTGGCATAAAGACTTTTTTACTAAAATCATTCCATTTATCGCCCTAACATCACCAGTTCGGCAACGGTAAATTGACTGGCATCAGGCAATTTTTGCGGTAAATAGGCGACTTGTTGGGCGAAGGTTTTTGGCGGTAAATCAAAGATTGATTTGTCAGCAAAATCCTGTAATAAAATCTGTCCGCTAGTGGGGGTTGTTTCCCCTGCCAAAGCTTTAATCAATGTCGATTTGCCCGAACCGTTATGCCCAATTAAGGCATAGATTTTTCCCTTCTCAATGGTGACATTGATGTTGTGTAAAAGGGTTTTTTGTTGGCGCATGACGGTAAGCGATTGGGTGGTTAGCATGAGTTGACCCGGGTCAAAGTTTTAAAATAGCAAATCATAGCATTGATGATAATAATTATCATTAATTTTTATAAATAAGAATTAATATCATTTAAGATATTGATAACGATTATCATTCACACTATAATACAGCGATTTCAAAAGTTTCCCTAAACATACAGCGCTATAACTATGCCTATCCAACGTCACGCTAACTTTAGTCAAGCCCATTTCTCAAACGATATTAGCAGCATATTCGATAAAAAGTCGGGCACGTTGGCGCTGATTGGCGTATTGAGCTTACACGGTATCGTAGCGATTAGCTTGGCAAATATGGCAACGCCTGATATCAAACCGCCCAACGTCACGCCACCGTTAGAAATTAGCTTTATCGCGCCACCCCCTGTGGCAGACAAGCCCAAAGAGACGGCGGTAACAGCCGAGCCAAAACCGATAAAACAATTACCTAAACCCGTCGAAAAGCCAAAAGAAAAGCCGATAGAAAAACCCATCAGCAAGCCTATTGAGAAAACAGTTGAAAAACCGATTTCTAAAAAACCTGTAGAACAACCGATTAAACCATTACCCGAACTGTCGAAACCAGCAGAAAAAACTATCGTTAAGCCGCCACAAGTTGACCAAAACATTGTCATGGCAAGGCAACTAGCCCTCGCCAATGAGCGAGCCGAACAAGCGCAAAAACAAAAACAACAAGAATTGGAACGGCAACAAGAATTGGAACGCCAACAAATCCTTGCACGGCAAAAAGCGTTGCAAAATCAATTAATTGAACAACAAGAACGTGAGCGCAAACAAGCAGAAATGGATCGTCAAAAAGCGCTAGCTGATGCCAAAGCCAGACAAGCAGATGAAGCTAGGGCGAAAGCCGAAAAGGCAAAACAACAACAAGCCGACAAGGATAAAGAAGCCGAGCAAGCGCAAAATAATGCACCTGTGAGCTTTTCGGCAGGGCAAGCAAGTTGGCGACGTCAACCTAGCTTTAGCTGTCATAGTGAAGACCTGGAAAACGGCGCATTGACGGCTATTATTCGCTATACGGTGGACAAACAAGGCAATCCAACCAGCGTCACTTTAGCCAAATCGACCGGCAATGTCAGAGTCGATAGACAACTGTCTATGCAGGCTAAGAGCGGCAAATTTAACCCCTTTACCAAAAATGGCGTACCGGTGGTGGGTATTGTCAATCTACCGGTTCGCTGTCAATAAATAGTAAACCTATTAACGCAAAAAAACCCTCTAAATAGTTTATTGAGAGGGTTTTTTTGATACTTGATGAATTAATTGTATTCAATAACAAAATCTTCAGTGGCGACACGTACTTTTGCCATAGGCGCAATCCAATCACGTGCTGGATCTGAAACACCCACGTACATGATTACGATACTTTTTAGCCCCAATTTCTCTAAACCTAATACCTCGTCAATCAGCTTAGGATCGAAGCCTTCGGCAGGGCAACTGTCTACTTTAAGCTCTGCTGCTTGAGCCAACGCAAGTCCCAAGCCAATGTAAGCTTGGCGAGCGATATGTTCAAAATTTTCGTCTTTGCTTTTTTTAGCCACACTTGCTTTAAGCATGGAAGTATAGCTATCAAAACGCCCTCTAGGTAAGCCACGCTCATCTGTGGTCATGTCATACACGGTATCAATTTTTTCAGCGCTATAATCCTGCCAACCTGCAAAAACAAGCACGTGAGAACATTCTTTCATGCAGTCAGGATTGAGCGCACCGGCCACTAGCTGCGCCTTAATGGCTTGGTTTTTAACCACGATAACTTTAAAGGGTTGCAATCCCGATGAGGTAGGTGCCAGTCGAGTGGCTTCGATGATTTTGTCGATATTTTCTTGACTCACACTTTGGTTTGGGTCAAAGGCTTTGACGGCATGGCGCCATTGTAAATTTTCAATCAGTGACATGAAATATTCCTAATCTAGTGATACAACTATAATGATAATAGTAGCATGATAAAAGTTATTGCCCAAGCCTTTAAACAAAGCTAAAGAAAGCTCGATGTTGCCAATTTTATCATTGGCTTTTAGATAGCTTGGGTGGCTTTCAACTTGCTCAACAAAACGGTGAATATGCGGGAACTGGTCTTTGACAGCTGAGCGAGCCGCTTGAAATGGCAATTATGTTAAATTAATTATGCGACTACTTGGGTATGCAGACGTACGTCGACATTGCCACGCACGGCATTGGAATACGGGCAGACTTTGTCCGTCGTTTCAACCAAGGCTTGGGCTTGTTCTTCGCTAACGCCGCTAAGTTCAATATACAAATCGATGTCAAGCGCATAACCGCCTTGGCTATTCATGCCAAGCCCCACCACTGCTGAGGTTTTTGAGCTGACGCCTTCTAGCTTCATGCGCTGTGCCACATGAGTCAACGCATTGTCAAAACAAGCGGCATAGCCCATGGCAAATAGTTTTTCTGGGTTGACGCCTGTGCTATTTTGCTCAGGGGATTGTAAATCAAAGCCCAGTGAACCATCTTCTAGTGCAACGTGACCTGAGCGGCCGCCTGTTGAGATCGCAGTTGGGGTTTTATAAAAAATTTTCATAAGAGTACCTTATTTTGAATTGTTAACTTGCGTGAATGAATGAAAAAAATCGGCGATAGATGTTACAACATTCGCCACAGTATTTAGGTTTTAATATTTAGTTTGAAACAATTATATTTTACACAATATAATTTTCAGTGCCTAGACAAGGTAATAAAATTCTCACACGCTGCATACAAACTAATAACAAATGACTAAAAATGCTAAATCTAACGATACCCTAACAAGACGCATGATAATAGATAAGACGTAGCCAGATAGCGCTTAACGCTAAAAATTTGTTTAAGGATTTTTGGGAGATATATTTTGGGTACACACCTCTGTATGAGTCGGGCAGAGTTTTTGCGCCACTTGTTTTAGCAGATCTATGGCTTCGTCATCTAACTGCATGGCAGCTAACATAGCACTAGGAATGGACGCAGCTTGGATTTTTAGGGCATCCCCTTTGGCAGTGAGCGATATCTGTACCACCCGTTCGTCTTGCGTGGCACGCTCACGGTGCACAAAGCCTTTGGCTTCAAGACGTTTTAATAAAGGGGTCAGGGTGCCAGTATCAAGGTCTAAAAAATCACCCAATGTGCCGACAGTTTGTGGACTTTTTTCCCATAGCACTAGCATGACAAGGTACTGTGGATAGGTCAAATCCAAGGCTTTTAGCAGGGGACGATAGTGGTTAGTGATACTTTTTGACAGTGAATAAATGGGAAAACATAACTGGTTACTAAGTTTGAGGGCATCAAGGCTCATCGTATTTTTTGGGACTCTAGAGATGAAAGGGTCATTGACCACTATAGGAAAAAACGCATCTTTGTGCAATCATTAACCACAATTAGCGGTCTGTGAAGTCAAGCAGTTGATAGCCGATGATAGTGCATAATTTGCCAAAGATGGCGGGTTAAATGACGGCATTTGTTTTTAAATTCATAATCTTGCATAATGGGTTTGGTGTACTAAAAATCAAGGTGGGGATATGCTAATTGAGCCTTGGCACTGGCTAATTTTGGGGTTAGTGCTGATTATTCTTGAACTATTCTTGACCAGTTTTGTGAGTTTATCGATTGGTGTGGCGGCGATTGTGGTGGCCGCTTTGTCATGGTTATTACCGTTTAGCTGGTTTTTTTGGCTGATGGTATGGCTGATACTGTCGGTGATTTTTACTATCATTGGTTTTAAATTTATCAAGCCGTATATGCAAAATCGTACCACAGCAGGATTGGGTTCGGGGGTTATCATCGGGGAAACAGGCATGATTGTTCAAAGTCCGCAAGCAGATAAATTGGGCAAGATTCGTTTTAGTGTGCCAATTTTTGGGGCGGATGAGTGGGTGTGTCGTAGCTACCAAAGCGCACCGCTGGCAGTTGGCGATAGAGCCATTGTCGTGGATGTCATCGGTAATGAGTTGCTTGTAGAATCCACCAAGCATCAATAAGCATTAGTAAGCATCAATAAAGGAATTGTCATGGAAGCGTTGAGCGGTATTGGTATTTTTTTGGTCGCCTTTGTGCTATTTACCCTTTATAAAGGGGTAAAAATCGTACCACAAGGGTTTAAATGGATTGTACAGCGTTTGGGTAAGTACCATCAGACCTTAGAGCCTGGGTTGAATTTTATCATTCCTTATGTCGATAACGTGGCGTATAAAGTAACCACCAAAGACATAGTGCTAGATATTCCATCGCAAGAGGTAATCACCCGTGATAACGTTGTGATTATCGCCAATGCGGTGGCGTATATCAATATCGTGCATCCAGAGCGTGCTGTATATGGTATTGAGAATTACGAGCAGGGCATCCGTAATTTGGTACAAACCTCACTGCGTTCTATCATTGGTGATATGGATTTTGACAGTGCGTTATCATCGCGTGACCAAATCAAAGCCGCGCTAAAAATGTCAATTTCTGATGATATTGCCGATTGGGGAATTACCCTAAAAACCGTGGAAATCCAAGATATTAGCCCATCGCCTACCATGCAAATGGCGATGGAAGAACAGGCAGCTGCGGAGCGTCAACGCCGTGCTACAGTGACCAAAGCGGATGGGCAACGACAAGCGGCGATTGCAGAAGCCGATGGACGTCTTGAGGCTTCACGGCGTGATGCCGAAGCGCAAGTGGTACTGGCGCGAGGCAGTGAGCAATCAATTCGCTTGATTAGTGAAGCGGTGGGCGAGCGCGAAATTCCGCTGCTATATCTACTAGGTGAGCAGTACATCAAAGCCATGACTGATATGTCAAAATCACCGAATGCCAAAACCGTGGTATTGCCTGCTGATATCTTAAATACGGTGCGCGGTATGATGGGGGAAGTGGGCGATAAAATCCACCGTCCTTAAATTTGGCATCAGTTACCAGCTGATTAAAACGCTGACTGAAGCCGCTGACTAAAACCGCATCACCTTGCGGTTTTTTATTCGCCAAAATTGGGTAATTATGAAATTTTAGGATGTACAGTATGCGTGAAATAAAAAATTTACTATTGGTATTACATACCCCATCAGATAATACCCAGCGATTAGCAGAAGTTGCAAAATCCGCCACACAGCTAGCGGATATTGATAACGTCGCTGTGATTGTTAAAACACCGTTACAAACCCAAGTGGAAGATGTGTTAAAAGCGGATGCGATTATCATTGGCACGACCGAAAATTTTGGTTATATGGCGGGGCTGACCAAGGATTTTTTTGAGCGAATTTATTACCCGGTGCTTGAGCAAAAACAAGGACTGCCTGTGGCGTGTTATATCCGTACTGGGCTCGACGGTACAGGTAGCCAGCGCGCGGTAGAGAGTATCATCACAGGGTTGCGTTGGCGCTGGATACAACCGCCCTTGGTATTAAAAGGTGAATGGTCAAGCGCATTTGATGAGCAAGTCGGAGAGCTTACCATGGCAGTCTGTGCGGGTTTATCATTGAATATTTTATAACCGCTTTAGCATGATTTCCGAGTAAATTACTCAAGTTTTTTTCCGCGTGATTAGCAAATTTGTTATAATATCAACAATTTCACATTGTATGACACGCTGTAAGGATAGTTATGACCCGTAAGCCTGAACTTTTATGCCCTGCTGGCACTTTTCGTAATATGCAATATGCGTTTGCCTATGGCGCAGATGCCGTCTATGCGGGACAAGCACGCTATAGCTTGCGGGTGCGCAATAATGATTTTGATGAGGAAAATCTTGCCAAAGGGATTGCCTACGCCCATTCACTGGGCAAGCAATTTTATGTCGTGGTCAATATCCAAGCGCATAATGCCAAGCTTAAAACCTTTATCGAAGACATCCGCCCTGTGATTGAGATGAAACCCGATGCACTGATTATGTCAGATGCTGGGATGATTATGATGGTACGTGAAGCCTTTCCGGAGCAGGTAATTCACCTATCGGTGCAGGCGAACGCGGTGAACTGGGCAACGGTCAAGTTTTGGAAACAAATGGGCGTCAGCCGCGTGATTTTGAGTCGCGAGTTGTCACTCAAAGAAATCGAGCAAATCATCGCTGAAGTACCCGATATGGAAATTGAGGTATTTGTGCATGGGGCACTTTGTATGGCGTATTCGGGTCGTTGTTTGCTCTCTGGGTATATCAATAAACGTGATGCCAACCAAGGCACTTGTACCAATGCCTGTCGCTGGTCATACAACACCTATAAAGCAGAAGAAAACGAAACGGGCGATATCGTGCCTACACAATCTACTACCCAACCTATCAATAGCCCAGAAGTTTTTGTGCCTACTCAAGCCACGCAAGAAGATGCCATTCAAACTATCAATCTAAATGGTGATGTGGTGATGGGCGATGACTATGTACAGCAGCCATCGGATGAAGTGGTACTGATTGAAGAACAAGGTCGCCCAGGCGAATTGATGGCGATGTTTGAAGATGAACATGGCACTTATATTATGAATTCTAAAGACTTACGTGCCGTTGAGCTAGTGCCTGAGCTAACCCATATGGGGGTGCACTCACTCAAAATCGAAGGCCGTACCAAGTCGCATTATTATGTGGCGCGCACCGCGCAAGTGTACCGCCAAGCGATTGATGATGCCGCCGCTGGCAAACCATTTGATACAGGTTTAATCACCGCACTCGATGGGCTAGCCAATCGCGGCTATACCGAAGGCTTTTTACGTCGCCACGTGCATAGTGATTACCAAAACTATGAATATGGGTCATCAAAAACTGATCATCAGCAGTTTGTTGCCGAGATTAGCGACATTACGCCAACACGCTTAACCTTAATAATTAAGAATAAATTGATGGTGGGTGATACCATCGAAATCATGACGCCACAGGGTAATTTGAGCTACCCACTTAAAGAAATGTGGAATAAACAAGGTGAGCCGATTGATGGCGCTTTAGGCTCTGGTTGGGTGTGTCAAATCGCCAATCCGTTTAAAGAGATGCAAGATGATGTGTTGCAATTTGCGCTAATCATGAAAAGCGTCAGTGAGCCAATTTTTACCTAAGGTGATCTTGTTGTCGCGGTATCAGGCATTAGGTTAAGGAATTTTTGTGGTTCACTCATACCAGCAAAATAAATCAGACACAATTTCAACGATTGTTGAAGCGGTGAATGTTGAAGCATTGCAGGATGCCCTAGCACTTCGCCGTAATGTGTTTATCCAAGGATATTTATCACAGTATTTTAAAGCTATTGAGACGACTTTGGCGGACAATTTTCGATTTGTTAACGGAAAAGCAATCCACACTCGCGACAGCTGGCATGAGATTTTACACGACTTATGGCAATCTCGTGACTGGCAGTCTCAACCGCTATTGCCTGACCGTGTTCGCTATCACTTTTTCTCACTCACCGAATGTATGATCACTTTGTATTATAAACATGAACCGACGGCAAATGTCATGCAGGAGTTGTGGATGCAAGATGACAATGTATGGCGCCTAAGTGCGGTGTCAATCGTTAATCGCTAAAGGTAAAAACAGACTACAAGACATGGCACTAAAAATCACTTCCGACTGTATCAACTGCGACATTTGTGAGCCTGAATGCCCAAATGAAGCCATTAGCTACGACAATAAAGTACAAAAAACCTACGTCATCAATCCTGATTTGTGCACCGAATGCATCGGGTTCTATGATGAACCAACCTGCGACAAAGTCTGTCCGATTGATTGCATCATCAAAGACGATGAACGCCCTGAATCGCCCGAACAGCTGCTTGCAAAATATAAGCAAATTTGGCAAAAATAATACTAACAAAAAGTTGCGGTAAATGTTGCCAAAACATTTTACTATAAGTTAATCAATTTTTTTTGAAGTGATTACTGGCATTTTTTATCAAAAAACAACATTCAAAGTAACATTTAAAGTGACATTCATGGTTAAAAAAAATAACAAAGCGACTGACCCTCAAGCACAACAATCGAAGTGCTCAGCACAGCCTCGCAAACAAAAAAACAAAGCTAAAAAGCGTCACGTTGTCACGAAACTCATTGGCGTCGGTGTGACAGCCACAGCGGCAACGGGCGTAACTGCTGTCCTAGGCAGTTATGGTGCATGGCAATATGCCAAGCAGCAATATAAAGCGCGCCGTTTATATACCCCTGCATTTAGTGGGGTTGTCACCAATCAGCATTTTAAAGGTAAGGTGCACAAGGTCGGTGAGTATTTGACCTTTGTCACCGATGGCGCTACCTATGCGCTCAATGACCCATTACTGCGTATCCAATCACTGTATCAGTCCAATAAAACGCCTACTGACAATCAAGCCAGTCATCAAACTAAGCTTATGGATCAGGTACATTGTGATGACGTCACCATTGTTGCTGAACTCAGTGAAAAAGGACATTATGGTTATTTAGGACATTTGGATTATCAGTTAACCGTGGTCGACACCGCGGACGATGCCATGAATTTTTAATGGCGTTTTTTAATAAAGTATTGTAACCACCCAAGTTGAACCATCATCAAAGGAGCTGAAGATGACAACAAAATTTATCCCAAAACCCTATCGTATCGAGCGCAATGACTGCCAAGCCATGCTGATTGATATACAAGAAAAACTTGCGCCCCATATTGCCGAACATCGAAAATTGCTCAAAAAAACAGCGATTTTGATTCAAGGTCTACAAGCGCTCAATATTCCCATTATGGTCAATGAGCAATATCCCAAAGGACTGGGGCATACCTTACCAGAGTTGACGCAGTTACTATCTGAGAAAAATACGCCAGTGTTTGAAAAAACAACCTTTAGCGCCTGTGATACGCCAACCTCTTGGCATCATATCGCCCAGCAAAATCGCAACAATGTGATTTTATTTGGCACAGAAACCCATGTCTGTGTCATGCAGACGGCGTTAGATCTACTCGATAACGGTATGCAGCCTATCATTATCACCGATGCGGTAGGCTCGCGAGACCTGTATGACCGTAAAATTGCGATTCGTCGTATGCGCCGTGCCGGTGCGGTCGTCACCACCACCGAAGCGATTTTATTCGAGCTGTGTCGTAGCTCAGAAGACCCAGCGTTTAAGACGATTTCAGCGCTAGTCAAGTGAATACGACTCAGACCATGCAGGATTAAGAGGTATTTGATGCAACCACTTATTGATTATCTGTTGGCATTAGATGCCTTAAAATCAGTTAACCGCCGCAACTATACTACCCAACTTTCTGAACACACGCCACGACGTCTTGAAAATTCAGCCGAGCATTCATGGCATTTGGCGATGGCGTGTTGGGCAGTCGCGCAGCATTTCAAACTGGATGTCAATCATGAAAAATTGCTCAAACTGGCACTGGTTCATGACTTGGGTGAAATTGAGGCGGGTGACACGTTCTTATACGCTGATAAACGCTCGCAGGCGCATGTTGATGAGCGCATTGGTGTAGAAAAACTGACGATGATGACTGGCAACCCCGTTTCAGAATTGTTAACGCTGTGGGATGAGCAAGAAACAGGTCATAGTGCTGAAAGCAAACTACTTAAAGTGGTAGATAGGCTATTGCCCTTTATGCTCAATATGGTGACAGATGGCGGTGCGTGGACAGATCATCAGGTCAAGCGCTCCCAAGTCAAAGCCGCCCAAGCCTTTATCAGACAGGACTTTCCCATCATTCACGACTGGATAACCGAGCAAATTGCCATTGCGGTACAACAGGGTTGGTTGATTGAAGATTAAACATAAAAAAACGTGCCACATAGGCACGTTTTTTAACTCACTATTTTTAAAATCACTAACAGTTAAACAATCTCTGGCGATTGGTTATCATTAATCACTGCCTCATTGACTGTGACGGTTTTGCCGGGTGTCATTGAAGGCAGTTCATACATGGTATCGAGCAGGGCGTTTTCAATAATGGAGCGTAAACCGCGCGCGCCGGTACGACGCTTTAGCGCTTGTTTGGCAATCGCAACTAGCGCATCATCGGTAAATGATAACGTCGCATTTTCCATTTTAAACAAGTATTCGTATTGTTTGACCAGTGCATTTTTTGGCTCAGTTAAGATTTGTACTAGCGCTTCTTCGTCCAGTTCTTCGAGTGTCGCCACCACAGGCAGACGACCAATTAACTCTGGAATCAGACCAAATTTAATCAAATCTTCTGGCTCGACTTGCTTGAACAATTCACCGGTTTTTTTGCCGCTATCTTTGGCTTTTACCTCAGCGTTAAAACCGATACCGGTTTTTTCGGTACGCTGTTGAATGACATTGTCGAGACCGGCAAACGCACCGCCACAAATCACCAAGATATTACTGGTATCGACCTGAATCATCTCTTGGTTTGGGTGCTTACGACCGCCTTGCGGTGGAATATTGGCAACCGTACCTTCAATCAGTTTTAACAGCGCTTGCTGTACGCCTTCACCCGACACATCACGGGTAATCGAAGGGTTTTCGCTTTTACGGCTGATTTTATCAATTTCATCGATATAGATAATGCCTTTTTGCGCTCTCTCGACATCAAACTCTGCCGCTTGTAACAGTTTTTGTACGATGTTTTCCACGTCTTCACCGACATAACCCGCTTCGGTCAAGGTAGTGGCATCGGCGAGCGCAAATGGGACATCAAGTAGGCGGGCAAGGGTCTGCGCCAGTAAGGTTTTACCAGAGCCCGTTGGGCCAATCAGCAAAATATTACTTTTTGATAGCTCAACCATCGCATCTTCAGCGCCAAGTGTCGTCAATGTTTTATCTTCACGCAGTTTTTCGCTGACCTTTAAGCGTTTGTAGTGGTTGTAAACCGCTACCGCCAAAGTTTTTTTGGCTTTATCTTGACCGATGACATACTCATCTAAGTGGCTGCGGATTTCTTTGGGCGTTGGCAATTTGCGCGCTGCCCAGTTTTCACGCTCATTGGTATCACTATCATCACTGCCCGATGACTTGGATTCGGCGATTAAATCATCGCACAGTTCAATACACTCATTACAGATATTGGCGTCTTGACCTGCAATTAGCTTTTTGACTTCATGTTTGGCTTTACCACAAAACGAGCAGTGTGGCTCAATGTCATTTTTTGACATAAAAAAACGCTCCTAAAATTATGCTTGTGTTAATTGCTTTGTGATTGTGTAACCTATTAAGCAATGCTTGGACGTTTTTCTAATACTTCATCAATCAGACCGTATTCTTTGGCTTCTTGGGCATCTAGCCAATAATCACGCTCGACGTCACGGGCGATTTTCTCAAGTGGCTGTCCGGTACGTTCTGCCAAGATTTTATTTAAGCGTTCACGGATTTTTAGGATTTCACGCGCATTGATTTCAATATCGGTCGCTTGACCTTGTGCCCCACCTGATGGTTGGTGAATCATCACACGCGCATTGGCTAAGGAATAGCGTTTACCTTTTTCACCCGCTGCCAGTAAGAATGAACCCATGCTATAAGCACCGCCCATACAAATCGTTGACACTTGTGGCTGGATAAAGTTCATGGTGTCAAACACGGCAAGACCTGCACTCACAGAGCCACCTGGTGAATTGATGTATAAGTGAATGTCTTTTTCTGGATTTTCCGCTTCTAAGAACAACAACTGGGCGACAATTAAATTCGCCATGTGGTCTTCAACTTGACCGGCTAAGAACACCACACGCTCACGCAATAAGCGTGAATAGATGTCAAATGAGCGCTCACCGCGAGCCGATTGTTCGATCACCATAGGTACTAAAGCACTTTGTGGTGACAAGACATCACGGGTTACGGTATTTTGGATTTGACTCGTCGCGAAAGGCGAGTCCAAGAATTTTTCTAACATGTTATTGTCCTTTTTAAATATGCAAAAGCCCTTATCGTTTATAAGGGCAATTGGCATAAAAACAAGTTACTAAGCTGACTAATTACTAAGCTGACTAAAAATCCATTCTTAAATGCCTAAGCTTAAATATCTAAGCTTAAATGCCTAAGAATGGATTAAGCCAATTATTACATCATCGCTTGTTATTGTTGGCTAGCCAGTAAGTCTTGGTAAGATACTTCAGTGTCCGTTACTTTACCTTGAGACAAGATATGATCGACCACTTGGTCTTCTAACACCACCGCTTCAATGTTGGCACGTTCTTGCGCATTGTTGGTGTAATAGTCGATAACTTCGTTTGGATCTTCGTAGTTTTCTGCCATTTCGTTGATGTATTGGGTCACACGTTCTTGGTCAACTTCAAGTTTGTTTGACTCAATGAGGCTCGATACAATGATGCCAAGACGGGCAGCGCGCAGGGCTTGCTCTTTAAATAATTCGTTTGGTAGCATATCTTTGTTAAAAGTTTTAGGATCTGCGCCAAATTGCTGGGCAAAACGGTTTAACATCATGCTGCGTTGGCGATCGATTTCTTGCTCAAGCATCGATGCAGGTACGTCGATTTCATTTTTTTCAAGTAAGGCGTTAAATGCCGCTTCTTTCACTTGGTTACGGGCAGCGCTTTTTACTTCACGCTCCATGTTTTTACGCACGTCTGCTTTAAGTTTGTCTAAGCCGCCTTCTGTTACCCCAAATGCTTCAAGGAACTCATCGTTTAATTCTGGTAATTGTGATTGCTCAACTGATTTGACGTTGATTTTGAACTGTGCTTGTTTACCTTGTAGGTTTTCGGCTTGGTAATCTTCTGGGAACGTCACGTCGATGGTTTTTTCTTCGCCTGCTTTCATGCCTTTGATACCATCTTCAAAGCCTGGAATCATACGGCCACTGCCTAATACTAGGCTAAAGTCTTGCGCGCTACCGCCTTCAAATTTTTCACCGTCGATTGAACCTTCAAAGTCAAACTTGACTTGGTCGCCTTCGGCTGCGGCATCATCTTTGGCAACGTAAGTTTGGCGTTGTTTTTGTAGGTTTTCAATCATGGTGTCAACGTCTGCGTCACTCACGTTGGCAACTTGACGCTCAACTTCGATGTCTGATAACCCTTGCACTTCTACTTCTGGGAATACTTCAACCGTTGCTTGATACACCAAAAAGTCGTTTTCAAGTTTCACGTCATCAATGTTTGGCATACCCACAGCGCGGATGTTTTCTTGACGAATCGCATCAAATACGGTATCGCGAATCACATCGTTGATGACTTCTTGTTGAATACCTGCGCCATATTGGGCGCGAATGTGCGATACAGGCACTTTACCTTTACGAAAACCGTCGATTTTAGCGGTTTTTGCCACTTGGTTGATGCGTTTTTCCACGCGACCTTGAATGGTTGACACAGGTACTTTAACCGTGATTTGGGTTTCAAGGTTTGATTTTTTGTTGGTAGTTACTTCTAAGTTAGTAACTGTTGAATCTGACACATTTGAATTTGACATAACAAAACCTTCCATAAAATATCAAAAAAGAGCAGCGAGGTTGCCACTCATAAGGGTAAATAGCGATAAGTTATCAGGCTTTTAAGGGGATTGAAAAAAGCCTATAAAATACGCAATCCAAAATCTGTGGGTTAACGCATGCTAAAGGCAAAAATTAACCGAAAGTGGTATAGTATAAATTAATCGCCACATAAAGTAAAAAAATTGTTGCTGTAAAATCTCTGTATCGACTACCTTAGCAGTCACACCCTGTCTATCTGCAATTGATAGGCGAGAGTTGCAAACCTTTACTTTACTTCACCAGTTGCATTAGCAGTTGCTGCATCGCTTGCCCGCGATGACTGATGCGGTTTTTATCGCTCTTTTGCATCTCAGCAGCGCTTTTTTGTACGCTAGGTACCCAAAATAGTGGGTCATAACCAAAACCAAGTTCACCTTGCGGAGCGGGCAAGATTTCACCTTGCCAAATCCCTTGTGCAATGATAGGTAGCGGGTCTTCGGCATGGCGCACGAGTGCCAACACGCAAACAAACTGCCCGATAATCGGCGCATTCGTGTGTCTGTGCGGTTCAAGAAGCCGCAATAATTTTTGGTTATTGGCTAAGTCTTTATGCTCGCTAAAGCTGGCTTCATCTTGGGCAAAACGCGCGGAATAAATTCCGGGTTGACCGCCCAAAATAGGTACACATAAACCCGAATCATCCGCAATCGCAGGTAGCCCGCTAATACGGCTGGCATGACGGGCTTTAATCAGCGCGTTTTCAATAAAACTAAGTCCATCTTCGACCGCATCCTCGATGCCCAATTGCCCTTGTGGGGTGACGGTTATTTCAAGATTGGCTTGTTCAAATAATTGCTTAAATTCCGCGAGTTTGCCTTGGTTATTACTGGCGAGGACTAACTGACGGGTAGGAAATAGTTGATTGGGGATAGAAACTGACATACAGACCCACTGTGTGTATTTTGCAAAAAAACTTAATCCTATCATAGCATAGTTAACAGTGGCTCGCGCTGCAAATACTCACGTTGCAAAAGCCTTATACTAAACCACTACAGTTTTTTTTGAGTAATTTGCTATCATCAAATAGCAAGTAACGGGTTAAAAATCAGCTTATTAGCATACACTCATTGATTTTTATCCCACAAGACAATAAATCCCCACTCTAGAAACGGTTAAATTCTGCCAATTTTTATGGCAAAATAACCCATGTGTTATGAGGATATTATCAGGGCTAATGATAGCAAGGTTAATAAGCAAAGCTAACCATAGTAAAGTTAGTGAGTGGTTTTAACCCTTGATAAAGCTTGATGAAGTATAGCTAAATAACATAAACTAAAGAACATAAACCCAGCCAACTTGCCATTTTAGATATGGTTTTGATATCTGCGTTTTTAATACAAAGCTTTTATCACAAAAATGGCATGTGGTCACTTTTATCATAAAGTCATCACAACAATAGCGAAGGAAAAAGGAAAATAACATGTCACACATTACATTACCAGATTTACCATACGCCAAAAATGCGCTTGAGCCACATATCAGTGCAGAAACCCTAGAATTCCACCATGACAAACACCATGCGGCGTATGTCAACAAACTAAATGAGCTACTACCAGGTTCAGGTCTTGAAGGTAAAGAGCTTGATGAAATCATCAAAGCCACCGCAGGTGATAGTAGCAAAGCCACCATCTTTAACCAAGCGGCACAAGTTTGGAACCATACTTTTTACTGGAACTGCCTAACTGCCAATGGTGGCGGTGAGCCAACAGGCGATCTAAAAGCCAAAATCGAAGAAGCATTTGGCTCGTATGCAAAATTCCGTGAAGAATTCAAAAACGCGGCTGTAAGCCAATTTGGTTCAGGTTGGGCATGGTTAGTGGCTGACAGCGTTGGTGGTAAATTATCAATCATTAAGACTGCAAACGCAGACACCCCATTAGCCCATAACCAAGTTGCAGTATTAACATGTGACGTGTGGGAGCATGCTTACTACATCGACTATCGTAATCGTCGTCCAGATTACGTTGACACTTTCCTAGACAAACTGGTCAACTGGGATTACGCAAACGCCAAATACAAAGGTCAAGAAGCTGGCGTAGAAAAATAATCGCCTATTTTTGCTTCTTTAAGCCTTTTAATTTTTTAAAAAAGCCGAATCAACTTCGGCTTTTTTTATTTGCAAATTTTTGGTGAGAATAAAGCTGTGTTAAGAAACTTGTACAGGAATCACGTTGGCAGTGTCTTTAACGATATTACCTTCATCAAGGTAAACCAAGCGTGGATGATGGTTGTCGGCTTCTTTTTCATCCATTTGCGCGTAGGCTGCAATAATCACCACATCGCCCAAATCTGCCATGTGAGCAGCTGCCCCGTTGAGCGAAATCATTTTTGAGCCTGCTTCTGCACGAATCGCATAGGTGCGAAAGCGTTTACCATTGTTGACATTGTAAATGTCGATTGATTCGTTCTCACGGATGCCCGCCAAGTCGAGTAACTCGCTATCAATGCCACATGAACCTTCGTAGTGAAGCTCACAATGGGTCACACGCGCGCGGTGAAGTTTGGCTTTTAATAGGGTTAATAACATGATCGTTCCTTACCTTGTCAGGTTAACGCGATGCGCGTCATTGTGGTAAAAGTGAGCAGGCTAGTCATGAGAGGCTATTAACCAACTCGATAAAAGTTAAACATGATTGAAAAATCAGATGAAAAGTTCATCCATCTTGCAATCAATATATGGAAGGAAAATAAAAGTTCAAGGATAGACCCTAAGATTTATCAATCTTGTCCTTTGGTTAACGTTAGGCATTAGGTAGTTTAAAACTATTGATGGCTTGCTGGGCTTTGGCTAAGTCACCTGTCACCAAATCGGGCAGGGTACGCATGGCAGCATCTAGCATACTGTCAAATGCGACTTGCTCATCAGCGGTCGGTTTGCCAAGCACATAACCCGATACTTTGGACTTATGTCCTGGATGACCAATCCCCAAACGTAAACGGTGAAAATCCGCGCCGATATGCGGCACGATATCACGCAGTCCATTATGACCGCCATGACCACCGCCTGTTTTTAAGCGCATACGACCCACATCAAGGTCAAGCTCATCATGAACAATCAGCAGTTCGTCATTGTGGATGCCATAAAAATTCACCATCGGCACCACTGCTTCCCCTGATTTATTCATAAAAGTATGCGGTAACAATAAGCGTATATCCATGCCATACACTAAGCCACGCCCAACCATACCATGAAATTTTTTATCCAACGTCATGGTGATGTTAAACGTCTCGCTTAGACGCTCCACAAACCAAAAGCCAGCATTATGCCGTGTTTGGGCATACTGCTGACCTGGGTTGCCAAGTCCGACAATCAGTTTCAGTTTTGACACGCTGATTATTCCAACTTAAGCGGCAAATGATAAATGATTATTCATCATCAGATTTTGGGGCATCATGGGTATCATCTTGTGCTTGAAGCTTACGTGCTTCTTCGTCACCTTCAGGATCACGAGTACCGGCAGCTTCTTCATTTGCTTCTGGCTCGATTGGCTCTTCAACTTCCACCGTTGGCGCTTGCATAGTAGCCACGGTACGGTTAAACGGTTCAGTCACTTCAAGCTCACGAATGGCAACGCCTTCAGGTAACTGGATATCTAACAAGTGAATCGAATCACCGACGTTCATGCCAGATACATCGACTGTCAAGTATTCTGGGATTTTTGAAGGAATGGCAGTGATTTCAAGTTCAGTGGCATTCGATACAAAGATACCGCCTGCTTTATGACCTGGTGCATCTTCAGCGCCTACATAGTGTACAGGAACAGTGATGTGCATCGCTTGACCACGGACGATACGTTGGAAGTCAGCGTGCATTGGGGTGTTTTTGGCTGGATGACGTTGTAGTGCTTTAATCACCACTTCTTCCGTACCTTGACCTTCTACGTTGATGGTCAAAATGTGAGAGAAGAAACTTTCTGTTTCAAGTGATTTAATCAATTCATTGTAACGGATAGCAATAGAGGCTGGCTCTTTGTCTGCACCGTATACGATTGCTGGTACTAGGTTTTGTTTACGAAGGCGGCGGCTCGCACCTTTACCTTGTAACTCATCGCCACGTACGACAGCGTTTAATTCAAAAGTTTGGTTACTCATGGGAGTTTCCTTGGGTTAGGCTAGTCATGGGTGCCTTGTCAGTATGACTTGGCTTTTTGCCTTTACTTACAAAGCTTTACTTATAAAGATTGGCAAGTGACTAGCGAGTGAAAAAAAGCATAAATTTGCGACCAATTTATGCGTTATGCGCCACTTTTAAAAAAATGGCAAAACTTTAACAATTATTTTGCAAATAGCAAGTTAATAATAGCAACATGGGCATAACCAATACGCCCGCATTCCACATGCTGGCTAACCTTGCTTAAAATCACCTACATAATGTCAAACATCGCACTCAATGATTCTTCATTGTTGATACGACGTAGCGCTTCAGCCAGCATAGGCGCAATGGTCACTTGGCGAATTTTACCCGTGTTTTTTGCGCCATCTGACAGTGGGATAGTATCGGTTACGACAAGTTCATCAAGCACTGACGCTGCAATTGTTTGAATTGCTTTACCTGACAATACGGGGTGGGTGATATAACCCACCACACGGCGCGCGCCACGGTCTTTTAATGCAGCCGCGGCTTTGCACAGGGTACCTGCGGTATCCACCATATCATCGATAATCACGCAATCACGGTCTTTAACATCACCGATAATATGCATCACTTCTGATTCATTGGCTTTGGCGCGGCGTTTATCGATAATTGCCATGTCGGCATCGCCTAACTGTTTTGCCATCGCACGGGCACGCACCACACCGCCCACGTCAGGGGATACTACCATCAAGTTATCGTATTTTTGCTCACGCAAATCTTTAAATAAAACCGGCGTACCGTAAATATTGTCTACAGGGATATCAAAAAAACCTTGAATCTGGTCTGAGTGCAAATCCACGGTAACAACACGGTCAATGCTCACGATATTGAGCATATCAGCGACCACTTTTGCTGAGATAGGGACACGCGCTGAGCGAGGACGACGGTCTTGACGCGCATAACCAAAATAGGGCATCACTGCCGTAATACGACCTGCACTGGCACGGCGCAAGGCATCTGCCATTACCATGATTTCCATCAAATTGTCATTGGTCGGTGAGCAAGTTGATTGTAGGATAAAGACGTCTTTACCACGTACATTCTCTTGGATTTCAACCGCGACTTCACCATCCGAAAAACGCGTCACATCGGCACGTCCTAGCGGAATATGTAAGTGATTGGTGACATTTTTTGCCAATTCTGGATGGGCATTTCCGGTAAAAATCGCCAAATAAGGCATATGCGAGTCCTATTTTTCTAGACCGACGACGGTTTCATCAAACAAAAAAACTCATCAACTAACTTTTACAATTAGGATGAGAAAAACGTCATTACGTCAACTACTAAAAATGGGTTAGTAAAGAAAATGGCAGGGGTAGCTGGACTCGAACCAACGAATGCCAGGATCAAAACCTGGTGCCTTACCAACTTGGCGATACCCCTGTGACGGTGCGAACTATACCGATTTTAGGCGATTTTGTCAATGTAAAATGTCTTGAACAGCGCAGATTTTATGACAAAATTTTTACTATGTGATGCACAAGAAAATCTGTACATCTTTGAATATGGCAGGGGTAGCTGGACTCGAACCAACGGATGCCAGGATCAAAACCTGGTGCCTTACCAACTTGGCGATACCCCTATATTGGAAGCGATATTTTAACCAAAAAACATAAAATTGCAAGCTTTTTTTGGGCATAAATACCAAAATTTTTGCAATCGTTGATTTATCAAAAATTTATTACAGCGTATGCACCCAATAGGCCTGAAAAGGTGAGGATTGCAGCCAGTCTTTGATGCTATTTTTATCAAAATCGCTAGGTACTGGCAAAAACACACAACTCCCTGAGCCCGTCATGCGCGGTGTGGCGTGGGTGTTGGCGGCAAGCGTCCTTAAAACATTCATCGCGGCGTTGACGTCTGCAGATAACGCACATACCACAGGTTCAAAAACATTGGTAAAGGCATCGGTTAGCTCATTGGTAAAGGCATGGCAATGGCTTTGCAAATAGTCATGAGAAAGGCTTGCACAGTCCCGTTTTAGCAGCGGATGGGCGAAAAGTTCAGCCGTGCTGATATGGGCATCGGGTTTTAACAATAAAAATTGCTGCGCAGGCAAGTCAATCGGCGTTAAAATCTCGCCGATGCCTTCAGCAATGGCGTCTTTGCCAAAAATAAATATTGGTACATCGGCGCCCAGTTTTGCGCCGATGAGGCGTAGCTGCTCATTGCTCAATCCTAGTTGCCATAAGGTATTGAGCGTCATCAGGGCGGTCGCACAATTAGACGAACCCCCGCCCAAGCCTGCCCCCATCGGAATGTGTTTATCGAGGTGAATGTCAACAATCGGTAATTGGGCGATTTGTGAGTCACTCAAGATTTGATGATTTTTGGCAAAGGCTAATAAGGCAATGGCGGCTTTAATAATCAGATTGTCGGCAGGGTTGTCGGTGATGTGCTCGGCATTGGACAGGGTGACGGGCAAGTTGTCGCCAATGGTTGTATCCGTATGACTAAAAGTGAGCGTATCGTATAAATCTATCAGCCGAAATACGGTTTGTAGATTGTGATAGCCGTCGGGGCGTTTACCGGTAATATGTAAAAATAAATTGATTTTGGCAGGGGATTGTTGGGTGATGGTCGGCATATTTTTATAATGAGTGACAGGTTTGCTTAAAATTCTAACATATCAATTTGCATTGAAGTTCATTGAAAGGATAAAAATCGGCTGTGCTATAATGCCTTTCCTTTTTGATTCGATGTTCAAATTTAAAAAATGTCTCAACTTAAACCTTTTCTAAAATGGGCTGGCGGTAAATCACAACTCATCAGTGACATACAAGCACGTTTGCCAAATTATACAGCCAATCAAGATTTCTGTATGATTGAACCTTTTTTGGGTGGGGGTGCGGTCAGTTTTTGGGCATTATCTAACTTAAAATATTTAAAAAAACTTATTATCAATGACTTTAATGAAGATCTAATAAATGTCTATCAGGTTATCAAGGCAGATGTTCAAAATTTAATGATTGAGTTAGATAACTTGCAAAAAGATTATGATGAGTTATTAGACAAAAGTGCAAAAACGCCTTATTTTTATGCTAAACGTACAAGTTTCAACCAAAGAAATCTTGACCCAGTGAAGCAAGCCAGTTTATTTATATTTTTGAATAAAGCCAGTTTTAATGGGCTATATCGAGTTAATAAAAAAAATCAGTTTAATGTGCCAATAGGTAGTTATAAAAGACCGATTTTTTTGGATAAAGCATTATTACTTGCAGTCTCTGACGCGTTGCAAAAAGTCGTGATTTTACAGGGTGACTACGAGCAAACGATTAAAGCGCTACCAGACGACTTACCTTGCTGGTTTTATCTTGATCCACCTTATCGCCCGATTAGCGAAACAGCAAGTTTTACTGCTTATTCTCATCAAGTTTTTGATGATAGTGAGCAACGTCGGCTACATGGGTTTTGCCAAAAAATTGATAAATTGGGACATCAGTTTTTATTAAGTAATTCCGACTCAACGACGCACAGTGAGTATGATGATTTTTTTGATAATCTTTATCAAGATTTTAATATCGAGCGAGTAACGGCTAATCGTGCTATTGGGGCAAAATCAACCAGTCGTCAAGCCGTCAATGAATTATTAATACGGAATTATTAATCTCTAAACAATTTTATCGGCTTTGAATTTTATCGGCTTTGATAGTACCGTTTTGAATATCTAGCATAAATTCCTTTTTAAAATAAAACGCATGGTTTTTATTGGATACATGGCGATCAAGCGTGGTGCAAAATATAGGATTATATTGCCCGTTCGCTCTCTTTGCATCTTTACTGCGAATTTGGATATATTTGCCGTTTGAAGTATGAATAAATTTGTCGGATGAATTTTCCAAATCATGCAAGATTTTTGCTTTTATCGTTTCAAAATCATCATGAAATTGTTGAAACAAATCGTGGTTTTCTTTGCAATTAATGTGATACGCAGGTAAAAAATACCAATCATTAGGCTCTTTACTGTTTTTACAAACAGGCAGATAAAGCAAATTACTTATTTTGGCTAGTAAGCGATTTTCTACAGTATCATTAAAAAATAAACTATCAAAATCTTTAGAAATTTGGGTAATAAACATGGTTTCTCTAGGTTTGCCGTTGCTATCTGCTTTATTGGTTTTTAACTCACCATCTTCAAAATCGGTCAAATCGCTATTGTTTGGCATGTCCAAAAGCTGTTGTAAGAATTGCCCCGTATTACCTTTATTAATTGTAAAACTGGTTAAATCTTCTTGAAGTTTAAGCTGTGAAAATGGCTTGTGATAAAGTGCTGGCAATTTATCAAATACATCTGTTAGTTTCATTTTTTCCCCTAAAATCAAATAATTCACTTAATGACAAATCAAACGCGTTAGCAAAAATCTCAATATTGATTAGTGCAGGATTTCGCTCGCCACGTTCGACCATCCCAATATAGTTACGATGAAACCCTGTCAGTTCTGCTAACTGCTCTTGACTGAGGTTTTTAGCTTTGCGCAGTTGGCGAATTTTTTGCCCAAACTTGATTAAAATGTCATTTTCCATTGCGTTATTCTCACTGA
Source organism: Enhydrobacter sp. 8BJ (assembly GCA_902506225.1). Lineage (GTDB taxonomy): Bacteria > Pseudomonadota > Gammaproteobacteria > Pseudomonadales > Moraxellaceae > Faucicola. The sequence continues at coordinate 565,383 of LR733345.1, forward strand.
TTGATTAAAATTAACTACACACAATAAGTGTTATTTTGGAATTATTGACATGCATGTTGCTTACAAGTTCAATGATGATTGTGAATGGCTAACGGATGAAGGCATCAAAGGCAAAATTGTGAATACCTTAAGAATGCTTAGCTTGGATAGTCGGTTAGAAAACCAGACGGTTTTTATTCCTGATGGTTGTGAAAATATGGGATTTTTAGAAGGGAGTTATGATATCGCGTCAATGTTGCACTTTATTGCGGATATGATGGAATGATTTTTTATCAATCACAATCGCAGGACTTTACGTTGTTGCAAGGTGATAGTTTGCACATCCTACCAACTATCCATGATAAATCTATCAATATGATTTTTGCCGATCCGCCCTATTTTTTATCCAATGACGGGTTAACGGTAAAAAATGGCATGGTGCAATCGGTCAATAAGGGTGACTGGGATAAATTTAGCGATGATAATGAAATCTATATTTTTACTTATGATTGGCTAAGCCAAGCAAAGCGAATGTTGGTAGATGATGGCACGATTTGGATGAGTGGAACCCACCACAATATTTTTACGCTAGGGCGAGTATTATCACAACTCAATTTTAAAATCTTAAACATGATAACTTGGGAAAAACCCAATCCACCGCCAAATTTTTCTTGTCGCTATTTCACCTATTCAACTGAATGGATAATCTGGGCAAGAAAAAACCCAAAAATTCCGCATTACTTTGATTATGAATTAATGAAGTCGCTCAATGGTGACAAACAAATGAAAGACGTTTGGCGACTGCCTGCGGTATCAAGCTGGGAAAAGCAATTTGGCAAACATCCTACGCAAAAACCGTTAGGATTGTTGTCAAGGATTGTTTTGGCGTCTACCAAAGCCAATGATCTCGTGCTTGACCCATTTACAGGCTCATCGACAACAGGTATTGCTGCCAATTTATTTGGTAGAAAATTTATCGGAGTTGACCAAGATAGTAATTTTTTAACCTTAAGCAAAAATCGCTATCTTGGGTTAGATGAAAAGTCACGCCAATATTTTAAAGAGAGAGTAAAACAACAGATTAGCTTGTAGCTTTCATTATTTTCGGCTCTTGAATCGGCAGATTGAGCACAGCAGCCAAGGCAGCCAGCGCCATATCGGCATACCACATATATTGATAATTACCAAATTTATCGACCACAATCCCCCCCAAGTAGGCGCCCAAAAACCCACCAACTTGGTGACTAAATAACACCAAACCAAACAAGGTCGCCAAATATTTGACCCCATACAGCTTGCCAACAGTTGCCGCAGTCGGGGGTACGGTGGCAAGCCAAGCTAGACCCAAGCTAACCGCAAATATAAAAAAAGTCGTTGCCGTCTTAGGCGCCATCAAGAAAATCGCAATCAAGATAGTACGGCTCAAATACATCCAAAACAAAATATATTTGCTGCGAAAATGACCCACACACCAACCGACAAACAAACTGCCGACCACATTCGATAAGCCAATCAACGCGAGCGACCAAGAGGCAACATTGCTACCAAGACCCGTCAACGTCACTTCCATCGGCAAATGAGTGACCAAAAAAGCAATATGAAAACCACAGGTAAAAAAACCGATATGCAGCAGCCAGTAGTTACGATCGCTAAGCGCGCGTCGGGTGGCTTGTGATAGCGTTTCATGGGCTTGGTTATTGGCAACTGTCGGGGAAGCGGCAGGCGCATGTTTACCACCATTGTTACCCTGGGTGAGATAATAGGCCAACGGCAAACACAGCAAACTTGTCCCTGCCATAAAATACATTGCCCCTGTCCAACCTACCAGTGGCAGGGCAATTAATCCTTGTAAAATCGGCGCAAATAAAAATTGCCCAAACGAGCTGCCTGCATTGATAATACCCGACGCCGTGCCGCGCATATGGGGTGGGGTTTGATTCGCCACTTGCCCCATCAGCACTGAAAAACTACCCGCACCTGTCCCAAACGCCACCAAAATCCCAAGCGTGACTACCAAACCACCGGCACTGACAAAATACGGCACACTAAAACAGCCAATTGCCAGTAGCAAGGTACCGAACAATAGCACCCGCCATGCGCCAAACTTATCCGCCAGTGCCCCTGTCACAGGCTGTGACACGCCCCACATCAGCTGTGTCACCGCTAAGGCAAAACTGATTGGCACAATGCCGATATGCGCGCTAGCATCAATCGGTTTGATAAATAACCCAAGCGATAGGCGAATCCCAGACGTAATCAATAAAATAACCGCAGCGGCGGCAACTAATAGCCAAAGCTGATTTTTTGACGGTAGGGTAGGGCTTGACATAGGTCATATCCAAAAAAAGTAGCAAAAACTGGGGCAGCAACTACTTGGCTAACGCGCTAGTATCTGACGCATAAAACTATACAAAAAAATTCATGAAAGCGCGATTTCATACAATCAATGTACGCCGAGCAATCTTGATTAATTTAACCTATAAAAACAAAAAACCCCAGTAAATACTAGGGTCTCAGAGAATTTAATGGTTAACTTAACACTTAACCAAACATTCGTTGTATTAAACTTACTTGCTTTGGAACCAAGAATCCGCACGGCTACGTGCAGTGGCGATGTCTTGTGATGACAAGTTTAATGCCAATTGACCGATTTTGCTTTGCGCGCGGGTACGTACTTGGTCTGATAGCATGCCGTCACGGGCCGCTAGGTCATACCATTTATAGGCATCGACCAATTTCTTTTCTTTTTCATCTAGCATGGCTAGGGTATAGCTGGCACGGTTATCACCAAGTTTTGCCGCTTTTTCTAACCAATAACGCGCTTGCCCAGCATTAGGCTGCACGCCTTCGCCACGAATATACATCATGGCAAGATTTAATTGTGCGGGTGCAATGTCTTGTTTGGCGGCGGTGGTGTACCACTGGATGGCTTGTTGGAAGTTTTGCTGAATGCCGAGACCTTTTTGGTAGCGTTTGGCTAGGAAGAATTGCGCTTGTTGGTTGCCAGATTTAGCTTGGCTAAGTAATGCCATCGGTTCCATGCTGTCATAGCGTGAGCCATTGAGTGGAATATTGGCAACCAATTCAGCGCTTGCAACGCCCGATAAGCCTAAAAATGCAGTTAATAAGGTGACTTTCAATAATTTCATAACCAACTCCGAGTATCAAGCTGCAGCCATCGCAAGCTTGCCTAGGTTTAGATAAAATAAAGGTAATAAATAGGTAAACGAATTAACAGAAAATCTTAAATTTCACAATGATTTAGCTATTCGTTATGTTTTAATAGGATAACGCAATCTTTTGATTGTTTTAGGTTAACACTGTTTGCTTTGCGTTTCAAATATTTAAGTGAAGATGTAAACAGTTGTTACAATATTTCACAGGGGAAACAAACCCTTACGACACTTGGTGTCGTGTAGGGCTTTACTTTTGGAAAATATTGTTAGATTAGACGGTAATTTATCCGCTTACCAAATATTCATAGGCATACAATCAGCGATAAAAAAACTTAATTTTTGGTAACCCGATAGATTGCCACATCGGCAAGTAAGTTGGGGTTTTTACGGATAATTTGTGCAAGTAGCCAAGGGTAGGGCTTTTCACTTTCTTGTACCGCAAAACGATTGATGATACGGATGTCATTGTCATCACACAGTTTTTCAAAGTCTTTAAAGGTACACAAGTGAATATTGGGTGTGTTGTACCAAGCAAACGGCAGGGCTTCAGACATTGGCATCATGCCTTTGATACCCAAGTGAATACGGTTTTGCCAATGCGCAAAATTAGGGAAAGTGACAATCACTTCTTTACCAACACGTACCATGTCGAGGAGGAGTTGGTCGGGCTCTTTGACCGCTTGTAGGGCGCGCGCCATTACCACCGTGTCAAAGCTTGCATCGGCAAACCGCGCTAAGCCATCATTTAAGTCTTGCTCAATGACGTTGACGCCTTTGGTAATGCAGTCATTGATTTTAGTTTGGTCGATTTCGATACCATAGCCAAACACGCCCAATTTGTTTTGCAAATGCGCGAGTAAATCACCGTTGCCACAGCCTAAATCCAAGACTTTGGCATTGGGTTTAATCCAGCGTTCAGCAAGTTGATAGTCGATTTTCATTCAATTCTCGTTAAATCCAAAGTTAAATCCAAAGTTAAATCTAAGTTAAGCCGTTAAAAAATTAAATACCGAGTGACGATAGGTCGGGATATCAAACAAAAACGAATCATGCCCATAGGCGGCATCGATATTGATATAGCTTACGGGTTTACCATTGGCAATTAGCGCATCCACAATTTCTTGCGAGCGCTCTGGGCTAAACCGCCAATCGGTGGTAAAGGATATAATTAAAAACTTACATTGGGTGTTTGCCAATGCCAACCGTAGCGCATCGGTATCACTCAAACTATCATTGAGACTGTCATTCTCAATCGCGCCACGCGCTGGGTCAAAATAATCCAGTGCTTTGGTCATCAGCAAATAGGTATTGGCATCAAAACGTTCACTAAACTGCTCACCTTGATAGCGTAAATAACTTTCCACTTGAAATTCTACATCGTAGTTGAACATCAGCTTGCCGGCTTTCAAATCGCGTCCAAATTTCACCCGCATCGCTTCATCGGTGAGATAAGTGATATGACCGACCATACGCGCCAAAATCAAGCCGCGTTTGGGGATTTTGCCTTGCTCGATATAGCGTCCTTCGCAAAAATCAGGATCGGATAAAATCGATTGGCGTGCTACTTCGTTAAAGGCGATATTTTGCGCAGACAGCTTCGGCGTGCTGGCAATGACCACGCATTTTTTCAGCCGACTCGGATAGTCAATTGACCACTGCATGGCTTGCATGCCGCCCATTGAGCCACCAACAATCGCATGCCAAATGTCAATGCCTAGATAGTCAGAGAGCATGACTTGGGTTTTTACCCAGTCTTTGATGGTGACTAAGGGAAAATCTGGACCATAGGGCTTGCCCGTTTCTGGGTTGGTACTGGTTGGACCTGTCGAGCCGTAGCAGCTGCCAATGTTGTTAAGACATACCACAAAAAAACGCGTGGTATCAATCGCTTTGCCAGGACCGATAAAATTATCCCACCAGCCTGCTTTTTTATCATCGCTGCTATGATAGCCAGCCGCATGATGGCTGCCCGATAGCGCATGACAAATCAATATCGCATTGGATTTATCGGCGTTGAGCTCGCCATAAGTTTCGACCATTAAATCAAAAAACGGCAGCGTGCGATTACATTCTAGCGTCAATGGGGTATCAAAATGAATTTTTTGCGGTGTGACGATACCCACAGATTTGCCAGCAGATTTGGCAAAACTAATCGGATGATCGTCGTCAAAATTTTTGGGGACAGTTAATTCAGCTTCAGGTAAAATCTTGGCATGTGGTTTGTGTTGCTGTGTGCTCACCCGCTTTCTCACTAATTTTTGATTGATAACGCATTAAAAGTATAGCTATTGTAAGGGTTTATATGGGTTATCACAACTTGGAATTCAAATGCCAAATTTAGCCTCATCACCCCACCATGCACTTCTATTACTCAAAGGCTTGGCGCTCACAGGATTGGCGCTCACGGGATTTTTGGCATTGACGTATTTGGCGTTTCATCAGCCGATGTTTTATCAGGCAACAGCGGTTTTGGCTGCCAATGCTAGTACAGCAACAAGCGACACGATGGTCAGCTATCATCAAAGCAATCACCCTCTCAGCCATCCAAACCACTATCAAAACCAACAGCACCAACAGCACCAACAGCCCAAGCATCATAACCACCAAGCGGACGGTGAATCAGCTAGCAGCCCCTCACAAAACGCAATCTTTAAAAGTAAAAGTTCTGCTAAAAGCCCGGTATCCTCTGAGCAAAATTCTCGCCTAGTAAATGCGCTATTGGTGATGGGTGGGCTAGGTTGTCATTGATTCAACTATAGCTTAAAAAATGCAACAATTGAGCAATTTCAGGTGATTATCTAGTACGCGCGCCCTAGTAAATATGCTAATCTTAACCCCACTTTTTTATGATTTTTTGGATTAAACACAAATTATGAAGCCAAGCAATCCACCTGAAATTGCCGTTGTCCTTGTGAATTTGGGAACACCCGATGCGCCGACTGAAGCAGCGGTGCGCCGCTATCTCAAACAATTTTTGTCCGATCCGCGCGTGATTGAAATCCCGCAGTTTATCTGGCAAATCATCTTAAACTTGTTTGTGCTACGCAGTCGCCCCAAACGGGTTGCCCACGCCTATGCTAGCGTGTGGGACGGTGATTCCCCGCTGCGTAAAATCACGCTTGCCCAAGTGGACTTGTTGCAGCAGCGTTTTGACCAACAGCAACTGCCTTGCAAAGTCAGCGTTCATGCTGCCATGACCTATGGCAAACCTGCGTTAACAGAGGTACTATCGGCGCTAACTGCCAGAAAAGTAGAACAAATGGTGATTTTGCCAGCTTATCCGCAGTTTTCCGGTTCCACCACTGGCGCGGTGTTTGACGTCGTCGCCAAATGGGGACTTAAGCAGCGTAATTTACCCAGTATTAGCTTTGTTAAAGATTATTTTGCCCATCCGCAATACATCCAAGCCTTGGCTGAGAGCGTCAAACGCTTCCAAGCTGAAAATGGCAAACCTGAAAAACTGCTATTGAGTTTTCACGGGATTCCAGAGCCGTATGAGCAAAAAGGCGATCCGTATGCCAGACGCTGTCGCTGTACGGCAGCGCATTTGGCGCAAGTGTTGGGGCTTGAGCGTCATGAGTGGGAATGTAGTTTTCAATCACGCTTTGGTAAACAAGAATGGGTCAAACCTTATACGGATGTCACCTTAACCGAGTGGGGCAAGCAAGGCATCAAGTCAGTACAAGTGCTAAGTCCGGCATTTTCGGCAGATTGCTTAGAGACGTTAGAAGAGCTGGCGGTCGAAAATCGAGAGACATTCCAGTCCAATGGCGGTGGGGATTATCATTATATCCCTGCACTTAATGTAGATGCTGCGCATATTGATTTATTTGAAACACTGGCATTGCCACACGTGCAAGCGTGGCAACAAAATCTGCAAGGATGGTATTAACACTTATTGTTAAAGCTTGGGCTTAAAGTGGATTATGAAGTAAATCGGGTTATTAAGCGCATTAATAGCAAGTCTTATTAACTGCGATCCAATAAAAAAGGTTGGTAACTTACCAACCTTTTTGGCGTTTATTTTTGACGTTTAAATACAAAAAATTTCAGTACAGAAAATCAGTCTTTATAACTTTCATCTGCGGCATCAGGGTCAGCGATATCACCAATAGTCGGATAATGCTCTTCGCTAAAGCTATCTTCAACCAGTAATTCATCAATCCGCTGCTCATCAATATTTTGGCGATGAATCGGAGTCAAACCACTTTCACCGGCTTCAATATGGCTTGATGACAAGGATTCATCATCCAATTGCACAGCAAAACTATCCGAATCAATATCGGTCAAATTGCTAGATGTTGGTTTGGCTTTCATTTTTGTTCCTTAATTTTCATTTATTGTTTATTATCAGTGTTATGGCGTTATCATAGCCAGTAATCAGCATGACATCTATGTTGCCAATGTGATATTTGTGTTATGTTATCGAAAACAATTTTTCGCACACACAGTGTTTTTAACAATTTTATGGATAAAACAGGAAGTGATTATGTTTAAAAATCTTGCCTCAGATGCATTGGGTTTAAGTGACATCGGTAAAATCATCCCACCGAGTCAGTTTAACCAAACCGATATTGATGACTATATTTTTCATGAAGATAACGAGCGGATTTATTTTGTGATTAAGTCAAAAATGGACGAATATTGCTTCACCAATGTCGCCTTTATCCACCTTGATGGGCAGTCGGCGACCAGTAAAAAACGCCTGCTAAAACGCTATCCATACCGCAATTTTCAGCCCGCCAATATCATGATTGAGACGGCAGGCACGATGGATATGGACGCTGAGCTAAAATTTAGCTTGGGCGGCATGGCGTTTTCGATTGATATCGATAAAAATCAAATCGAGCAAATCCGCGACATCTATAAGGCACTGACTGCGATTAGCGAGCAATGCAAACGCATTGCCCATGAAGAAATGGTGCTAGAAAAATCCTTTAATACCGTCACCAATATGTTTAGCTTACGCGAACTGTCAGAAAACGTGGTGCTTAACTTGCCGGATGTCATCAACCAAACTGTCGCACAAGTAGAAAATGCCTATGGCGAGCGTTTAAAGACTATTCGTAATTATGACTTTGGGACGATTTTTGAGCATTATCTGCGTCAATAATTGCTAAAACTTATGCAAACTGTACTCACCGCCTACGCTGAGCAAGGTATCAAACTTGCGATTGAAAGCAAACGGGTCAAACATATCAACTTTCGTATCAAATCGATTGATGAAGCACCGTTTACCAGCTTGCTCAGCGTGTCTTACCCCATGCGTATGCCACAACACCTGCTGATGCAATCGCTTCAACATCGCCTTGCATGGGCAATCGACTGCCAGCAAAAACAACGAAAACTCAAAGAACTTACACCCAAAAAACCTGCCTATATCAATGATGTCAAAGATTTGGCAAATTTGACCCTTGAAAGCAACATTTATTTTGAAGGGCAACAGGTTGCGCTTAAAGACTTATTGTTAAAGCACCACATAAAACCAAGCGAGCTGGCGCGATTGGATGTTGGCAAAACCTTACGCCATATTTATAAATTTTGGCTCACTCAATTTATCCAAAATCGCCAAGCATTTTGGCAAGACAAAGTAGGCAAATCCGCCAATAGCATCACGCCCTATACCATGAAGACCCGATGGGGCAGTTGTAGCACCCAAGCCAAAACCATTCGCTTGTCCGTTTGGCTGGCGCAATTCCCGCCAGACTGCGCGGATTATGTGTTGGTGCATGAGCTTTGTCATCTGATTGAGCCCAATCATTCGGCACGATTTTGGGCGCAGGTGGCACGAGTTATGCCAGATTATCAACTGTGGCATCAGCAATTAAAATTTGGCGAGCTGTAATTATTAGAGTCAAAAAAAGCTATCTCGCTATGAGATAGGGTTGTGTTAGCCGTAAAAGTTGCAAATTCCTAAAATCAATCTGCTAAAATGTAACCCTATTTCAATTTTCAAATATAATCACTAAAAAGCTGATAAAAATGTCCCAAATTCATTACCAATTCGATTTTAAAAAATTTCGTGAACACCTTGTCGATGTCACGCTTATATTTACTGCGGACAACGACGACCCAATCGTTTGGCTACCTGCTTGGATTGCGGGCAGTTATATGATTCGAGAATTTAGCAAACATATTACGGCAGTCACCGCCACCATTCATCACCCCAACGCCAAGAGCAATCAACGGCTTAAAAAACTGGATAAAAACCACTGGCAAATCCACGCCAAACAAGGCGACCGCATTAGCGTCACTTATGAAGTCTATGCTTATGACTTATCGGTGCGTGGGGCGTATGTCGATGAAACTCGCCTGTACGGCAACTTCACCTCCCTAGCATTAGCGGTACAAGGGCAAGAAAACCAAGCGATTAAAGCCGAACTCATTTGCCCGCAAGACTTTTATGAGGTAAACGGTGTGGAAGTCAGCCTAGCTACCGCCTTACCGGAAAAAATGCACCAGCAAGCCAAACAAACCATCTATCAGCTAACTGCCGACCACTACGAGCAACTCACCGACAGCCCGTTTGAAATCGCCGAGCAAGACGAATTTTGGTTCGATGTAAAAAGTGGCGAAAACAGCATTGCCCACCGATTTGTGATTTCTGGCGTGCAGCACAGCGACCTTGAACGGCTAGAAACTGACCTTAGCAAAATTTGTCAAAGCTATGTCGATTGGCTCGGTGATACGCCATTTGATGATTATCTGTTTATGACCATGGCGACTTCAAGCGACTATGGCGGGCTTGAGCACCTTGCTAGTACCAGTTTAATTACCCCACGAGATGACCTACCCACATTTTTTGAACAAGCTGAGCCAAGCGAGAGTTATCAACGCTTTTTGGGTTTGTGTAGCCATGAATATTTTCATGCGTGGTGGGTTAAAACCGTGCGTCCCGAAGTTTTTTTAACCGCTAACTTTAACCAAGAGACTTACACCACCTTGCTATGGGTGTTTGAAGGATTTACCAGTTATGTGGATGATTTTATGCTACAAAAAAGCGGGGTTATTTCGCAAGATAGCTATCTGAAGCTGCTTGCTGAACAAATCAATCGCTACTATCAAACCCACGGACGCGCCTTGCAAAGCGTGGCAGAATCAAGCTTTGATGCGTGGATAAAGCTATATCGTAGCGATGAGAACACCGCCAATGCCGGGATAAGCTACTACAACAAAGGCGCGCTGGTGGCGTTATGTTTAGATTTGACTTTGATAAACCATGGTAAACGTATTTTTGATGTGATAAAAGTTTTTTATGACAAAGCCAAAGCCCAAGATAATCGCCGTTTTGGTATGACGGACGCCAATCTAGATGACGTCATGAATGAATGCTTACCCAAAGACGTTTGGCAAGATTTTAGAGCCAATTATATCGATGGCACGACAGAATTACCGCTATTTGAACTGTTGTCAGAACGGGGTGTGAGTATTGAACAAAAAGACGATGATATTACTTGGGGCATCAAATATATGAGCGAGCCTACGGGGTTAAAAGTGCAACGTGTTGTGCGAAATAGCCAAGCCGCTGCTGCAGGGATTTCTGCTAATGATGTCATCGTGGCAATTGATGGGTTAAAGGCGAGCGAAAAATGGCTCAAATCCACGGCTAAAACCCAAACAATTAGTGAAGATACGGCCGTGTGTCATGTATTTCGCCGCGATGAGCTGCTCGTGCTTGAAGTGCCACCCGTGAGTGACGTGCATGTTAAACAACCGCAAATATGGACGCTGACAGCAGGCGATACGATAAAATTAGACCATTGGCTTGAATGGAAATAACTTGCAAAAACAATAGAAAAACTGTAAAATTCGGCTTCCAATTTTATCAATCCATCCTGTGTTGGCTTTAATCGGTTGGGTGTTTGGATGAATTTTTAGCAAAATAAACATTCATGCCACGCATACTAACTGCAGACCAAAGGGCAGGATAATGACTAGAGACCTAACCATGCGCGCAGATATCCATCCAGCTTATCAAGAAGTTTTATTCCACGACACCAACGCTGACGTTTACTTTTTAACTCGCTCGACTATCAAATCAAAAGTAACTCGCGAATACGAAGGTAAAGAATACCCATACGTCGCACTCGATATTTCAAGTGCCTCACACCCATTCTATACCGGCGAACAACGTAAAACCCAAAACGAAGGTCGTGTGGCAAGCTTCAACAAACGTTTCGGCGCATTTGCAGGTCGTAACAAAAAATAAGTTTAATCGCTTATTATTAAAAACCCTTTGCAACTGCGAAGGGTTTTTTATTGGATAAAATGGGGCAATACTGGACAATCCCTAACAATACGCCATAAAAAAGCCCACCGAAGTGAGCTTTTCTTGGGTTTATTTGTTTAGCTTTAATAGGAATGAATTTTTACGTTTTTCGGTAGTAACAATTCTTTTTTGAGTGGCAACTGCGGTGACAACTCAAACAAGGCGCGGCGATATACATTACGTTTAAAAGCCACCACTTGGTTAAGTGGATACCAGTAACTGACCCATTCCCAGCGGTCAAATTCAGGTTTTGCCGTATCAAAACGGATATGTTCTACATTGTTCTCATCTAGCTGGAGCAAAAACCATTTTTGTTTTTGTCCAATACACAAAGGATATTGTCCTTGTCGTACAAAACGTTTTGGCAACCGATAACGCAGCCAATTTTGGGTTTGTGACAACACTTTGACATGCTGAGGATACAATCCGACTTCTTCCCACAATTCTCGATACATTGCATCAAGCGGCGTTTCACCAAAATCAATGCCACCTTGTGGAAATTGCCAAGCATCGTGACCCACGCGTTTTGCCCACAGTACTTGTCCGTGTGTATTTGCCAAGATGATACCTACGTTGGCTCGAAAGCCGTCTGCATCAATCATGACGATTACCTTCAATTTAATGGTTAAAATCGGCAGGTAATCACATTATCAAGTTTTTTGGGTCGCAAGGTTTACACATATCCTTGCAGACCATTATTAAAGTTTTGGTCAATCAAATCATCGGGCATAAACCCATCTCTACCAACAGACGCTTATTTTATTATTATTACTAAAAAACATGGACAATGTAATCACTGCCTTTATTACCCACTATTAAACCAGTTTTTATGTCAAAAGTGTAATGTTTATTTGCTATAAATTGTTTCACGGACATAAAAAGCGCATAATATCCCTTGATTTTATACAAAATATTTTTTAAAAATTATAAGCATCTGGGGATAGTATGAAAGCGACAGTAAATTGGTTAAAAAACGAAGACATTAATTTTGAAGCCGTGACCGAAAACGGCAATAAAATTATCATGGATTCAGCCGAAAAATTGGGTGCCAAACCCATGGAAATGGTTTTGATGGGGCTTGGCGGCTGTGCCAGTTATGATGTGGTCAGTATCCTGCAAAAAGCCCGTCAGGCGGTAAGCGATGTTGAGTGTCAGTTATCGGCTAAGCGTGCCGACACGATTCCTGCAGTATTTACTGATATTCATTTGCATTTTGTGGTCAAAGGTAGCGCCATCAAAGAAGCGCAGGTTAAAAAAGCCATCGAGTTATCGGCAGAAAAATACTGCTCAGCCAGTCGTATGTTAGAAAATGGCGGGGTCAAAATCACCCATGACTATGAAATCATTGATGAAAAACCTAGTGAAATGACTAATGAAACGGTTAAAGGGTAGGGAATAACGGTATGTTTTCCTATTTGAGTGCTGTCCCTGCTACCAATAGCAGTGTGGTGCTGGCAATGATGGTTGCCAGTTTATTGCCCTTGGTGTTTGCGATATTGGCAAAAGTCTTTGGCGGATTTAAAAGCAAAGACAATGCCAATCCGCGCGAGTTTTTGGGTAAACAAACGGGCGCGGCAGCCCGTGCCCATGCCGCCCAGCAAAATAGCTATGAAACCTTGCCGGTATTTTTGGCTGCGGTGATTGTGGCATTGCTATTTTTTGTACCGCTGTCAGTGGTGACCCAGTTGGCGTGGTTGTATGTGATATTACGGATTATTTATGGGTTGGCGTATATTGCCAATTGGGCAACTTTTCGCTCAATTATTTGGTCGCTTAGCCTCGCCTGTCCGCTGATGTTGTTTTATTTAGCGATACGATTGAGCTAATTTGCTATGAGCAATCGCCAGCTTGGGATTGTGCTTGCAACATCGCAACAATGGTCTCAAGCTGTTTTTGTTTTTTGACCGTTTGCCAAAGCTCATTGGCTTCTTCATAGCCTTGGGTCAACATGCCAAGCCACTGTTTGTAACGTCCCACCAGCATATTGTCGCTACGGGCATGTCCTTGCAAAAACGCAATTTGTAGCTTAAGTAGCGCTTGCCAAGCCATATTTTCTGCCCTGTCACCTTTATCCATCGCTTTGATTTGATTGACTAAGTCAGGTCGAGTGACCGCACCACGTCCGAGCATGATATGTGGGGTGTTGGCTTGTTTGCGGCAACGCATGGCTTGCTCAGTCTGCCAAATTTCGCCATTGGCAATAATCGGTAAGCTTAACCGCTGCGTCAGGGGCGCGATTAACTCCCAATAAGCTGGGGGTTTATAGCCTTGGGTTTTGGTACGGGCATGGATAGTCAGCCAACTGGCATTGGCTGATTGCACCGCATCGCCGATTTCTTGGGTGAGTGAGGTATCTTCATAGCCGAGTCGGATTTTTGCTGATACAGGCGTATCCGATGGCACGGCTTGGCGTACTGCCTGGATGATTTGGTACAGGGTTTCAGGTTCGGTGAGCAATACCGAGCCACCGCGGTGACTATTGACAGTTTTAGCAGGGCAACCAAAGTTAATATCAATGGCTAACGCACCAAGCTCGACCGCTTTGACGGCATTACCTGCCATCAAGTCGGGCTCACTGCCCAATAACTGTACATGTACTGGCGTGCCGTGAATGGTCTTGCCTTTTAAACTATCCTCATGCAAAAGTTCGGGTACAAATTTATAAAACACATGCGCGGGCAGGACGTGCTGGGTGACGCGAATAAACTCACTCACCGTCCAGTCGTAATGCCCGATACTGGTTAAAATATCCCGCATCAATGGGTCGGTCAGTCCTTCCATCGGCGCAAGGACAATTTGCGGCTGGGTAAAATCGGGGCTAAACTGCGATAAGTGACTAGCCATAAATCACCTTTTTATCTTTGAGTCCGTGAATCAAATCTTGAATATTAAAAATATCCAAATTTACCTTGGCGCGCGTACAGGCGACATACAGCAGTCGCAATTCTTCGGGGGAGATTTTTACCGCCTGAGAAGTCACATCATAATAAAAATCATTGTCAATTTGCACCCGTGACCATTCCAACCCTTTGGCTTTATGTGCGGTAGAAATGATATAGTCGGCTTTGTCCAGTGTAGTTAAGCTATTGATCGCTTGGTTTAGCGTTTCGGTGCCATGTTCATCGACCAATTTGACGAGGGTTTTTAAATCGCTGCCTTCGCTCGTCTCGCTATAATCCTGCACGTCGCGCCAATTATTAAAGTAGGCAAGCTCAGGCACACCATATGCCGCTTGTCCTTTTTTTAGGCGTTCGGCAGATTGACTAAATTTGAGCAAACGCTCTGTATCGGCTTGTAGCGCAACTTTATGTCCCATTTTAAGCCCAGATAACAGATTGACCATCGCACTGGCATTGGTACGGCAAAGAATGGCATCTTTTCGACCATGCACCATACTTTTGCCTAAGGTAGACGCCATGGCAGGATTACCGCGCAGTGGCACTTCCTCTTGTAGCGCTTTTAAAAAACCATTCGCCACCTCAGCAATTTGGTCGCCAAAACGAAACGATTGGGTGAGCAAGGTTTGGGGTAGCGGCAGGCGCTTCATGGCATTGACAGCGCCGCGCCATTCATAAATTTGCTGATGCGCGTCACCCACATAGATAACTTGGTTGGGCTGATTGGACAAAATCCCCATCATCAAGGGGTCGGCATCTTGCGCTTCATCAAATAAGATAAAATCCGCAGGAATCACCGGTTTGGATAGCGCCCAGAGTTTAAGATAAATATCATGCCCAATCCCCGCAGGGTGGCGCGGGTCAATCGACTGTTGCCAGCGCCGCTCTACATACGGGTATAAGGTATCGCGCAGCTGCTCAGCTTCACTGGCAACCAACCACTCAGGAAACTGCAAATGGCGCGGCGCAGGGTAACTGGCATGGGTACTACAAAACGTGCTCACCGCATCAGACACAAATCGCGCTTGTCGCTCTGGCGTTAAGGTCACAAACTGGCTTTTGCCTTCAATTTGGCGTTTAACTTGCACAGGGGTCAACCCCAAATCTGAGGCGAGGCGACTGGGCGAAAAACGCGGTAGCTTCAACTTTGCGGTGATATCGCGAGCAGTATGACGAAATGCCAATGAGTGAAAAGTGCGACAGTCGACATGGTGGGGGAATTTACGCTGCGCTTCTGAAGCAATCGCTTTGTTAAATGCCAAATAAATCCCACGACCACGTAGCTGATTGCCAATCAGGTTAAGCGTGGTGGTTTTGCCAGCGCCGGCATACGCTACCACCTTAAACGATTGGCGCGTGAGTGCCATATCGACAGCTTGCTGCTGCTCGATAGTGGGATGTTGGGCGTTAATGGGATTTGACATACGCGATTTGCTAAAAGAAAAGTAGGCTATTTTAGCAAAATTTGGTAGTTTTTGCTGAACTTATACACGTTTGCTGACTAAGATGATGCATCTTGTGCGGCTTGTTGGTCTTGGCCAATCAGCTGTTTTTCTTTGATGAGCAAACGAGCCATCACCAGTCCCAACTCAAACAACAGCCACATCGGAATCGCTAGCATAATCATGGATAGCCCATCTGGCGGTGTCACCAATGCGGCAATACCAAAACAACCCACGATGATGTAACGGCGTTTTTGCGCCAAGCTATCCACCGTCACAACCCCAGCCAATACTAGTAGCAGCGTCAACACAGGAATCTCAAAGGTTGCCCCAAACACCAAAAACAGCTTGAGTACAAAATTTAGATAGCTTTCGATATCGGTCATCGGTAGCACGTTGTCGGGGGAGAATTTGATAAAAAAAGCCAGCACGCTTTTGAGCACGACATAATAGGCAAACGCAATCCCCAGATAAAACAAAATCACCGATGACAATAGCACGGGTAGGGCGATACGTTTTTCATGCTTATACAGCCCTGGTGCGATAAACGACCAAATTTGGTACAAAATATACGGCATCGCCAAGATAACAGCCAGATACAGCGTCAATTTAATCGGTGCCAAAAATGACGAGGTGATATCCGTTGCAATCATAGAAGAATTGACTGGCAACAACGCTGTTAACGGGGCGGAAAAAATATCGTAGATTTCTCGCGAAAAGCCCGCCAATGCCAAAAAAATCACCAAAACCGCCGCAAAACCGTGAATCAAATGACGGCGCAGTTCAATCAAATGTTCAGTGATAGGCATATCTACCAAAGTGTTGTCTTGCGACGCTTTATCATCTTTAGCTTGTTCAATGGCTAATTGTTCAGGCGTTTTTTTGGTTTTGATAAGCTTAATCACTGGGCAACTCCACCCAAACTTGGCAATTGGTGCAGTAGAGGATCGGCTTGATAATTGGGTAAAAACGGCGGATTGGGAAGACGTCTGACACGGTCATAATCACTGAGCAAAAACCAACGATAATACATTGGCTCAGTGGCAGCAAATAGCGCTTTATGTAAGTCTTTAGCCACTTCATCGGCTTCGACATCAGCCTCTAGACTCAGCAAATAATCGTCTGCTTTGGTTTCTGCTAGATAAGATTCGTCAGATGGCTTGTCTAGTGAATTATCTAGTGGCTTGTTTGGTAGCAGCGCGATGGTATCCGTTGTTGGCTCAGCTAAATGATTGGGTGCTTCACGACTGGGTGGTTCATGACTGAGTGGTTCAGTGGGTAGGCTAACTGCGTTAGTATCATGACCAAGATTAGGGGTTGTATCAGCCGACTGGGTATTGTGAGCTTGAATCGAAGGCACTTTGCCATGTTGCTGTAGTTCGCTTACACTGCTGCGAAGGGCTTCCATCTCGCGCTTCATATCAACTTCAGCTTGGCGGATTTTTTCCAGCTCAAGCTGCATTTGCTTGCGCGTTTCGGCAAGATCAAGTTCAGCTTCAATTTCTGACTGCAACGTTGCAACCGTACGGCGGAATTTGGCATACCACTGACCTGCAGTACGCGCCGCTTGGGGGAGTTTTTCAGGGCCCAGCACAATCAGTGCAATCGCCCCAAATAACAGGAGTTCGGAGAAACCTATATCAAACATAACAACCGTGGCAGTTAGGGATTAAAAAACCAAAGAAAAAGTAACGACGAGCGATTAAACGTTATGTTTATCTTGTTGGGTCTGCGTGGTATTGAGCTCAGCTTTTTCGTGTTCAAGGACACGGTTTTTGTTTAGATGCTGTTCGTTTTCATCTTTGACCGCATCTTTAAAGCCTTTAACGGCACCACCCAAATCTTTACCGGCATTTTTCAGTTTTGAGGTGCCAAAAATTACCACAACAACAACTAGTAAAATTAACCAATGTGTGATTGAGAAACTACCCATGAGAATATCCTTTGATTAACCTTGACAATAGGGGTGAGGACAATATGAATTTGCAGTGTAACACATAACCATTGCGTTGACATAACTGTGCAAAAAACGGTGTAAAACACGGCGAATTTTTTGCACTTTTAGCCAGCAATACTCAGGAATTATCGACTGTTTAGTGGCGCTCACTTAAGGGCTATTACTTAAGAGATTTGACGTGCGGCTTTTTCGTCGATACCCGATAAGCCAAAACGTCTTGCCAATTCATTGGTGACAGCCCAAGACGGTATATTAAACCATGCCAATGTGACCATTGTGTGAAACCAAACATCAGCAATTTCATACACCAAATCTTTCACCGCGGTATCACCGGCGACGGCGTCATAGGGGGTATCGTTGGCAATGCTGATATCTTTGGCAGCGATAATGGCTTCGGTGGCTTCTTCACCGACTTTTTCTAAGATTTTGTTGATACCTTTATGGTATAAGCTTGCCACGTATGAGCTATCAGGATTGGCGTTTTTACGCCCAATCAATACTTTATCTAAGGCGGTTAAAATATCCGCTGACGTCGTAGGGGATTGTATCGCATTGCTTGTTTGTATCGAATTGCTTGCAAGCGGCGAGTGTTCATGAGTTGGTTTAGCGTTGTCACCATAAATCGCATCAGGGTCTTTGATGATCGCATCAGTGATTTGCCATTGTAGCTGTCCGTGGTCATCGGCAAGCAGACGATAAAAACAAGACTGCCGACCCGTGTGGCAAGCAATCCCCCCCACTTGGGTGACTGACAACACAATCACATCAGCATCGCAGTCTAGGCGGATTTCATGGACTTGCTGAAAATGCCCAGAGCTTTCGCCTTTGTGCCATAATTTACCGCGAGAGCGTGACCAATACACGGCTTGCATTTTTTCAGCAGTCAGACGTAATGACTCGCGATTCATCCATGCCATCATCAAAATGCGCCCTGTATGAAAATCTTGAGCGACTGCAGGCATGAGCCCATTGTCATCAAATTTTAGTGTATCTAGCCAATTCATATTCACGCCCTGTATCATACTATGCAAGCCCTAACCAAAAAAAAGCACCCATCAAGCGATGCGTGCATTTATCATAATTCATCAAGCCCTAAATCTCAAAGGGTTTCACATCTAAGGCTTCTTTGATGGTAGCTGATAACGGGATTTCTTGGCTTTGACGATAGTCATACGCCACAAAGCCCATTTTGGCATACGCCACCAATGACCCATCAAACATCCGCGAGACTTTAAACACAAAATCACCACCCAAATCGGTTAAATGCTGCACGCCAACCTCAAACAACAGTTCTTCACGCGCCCGTACCCGATCAAAGATTTGGGTCTCGATATGATTAATGACTAAGCCTTGGTACTCAGCATTAACCTCCTTAATGCTTTTTGAATATAAAAAACGAAAACGGGCTTCGGTAAGCAATGCCACCAAATTTTCAACCGTTAAATGTTGTCCTAATCCAATTTCGGTATTGCGCACGCGCATGACGGTCTCAAACACGAAATGGGCAACTTCAATATTTGTGCTTAAAGTTGACAAGAATTCTAACCTCATGATGTTGATGAAGATGAAATAGCATTACACGTTAAACTTTACAAAAGCCTGCGAACGATAAATACCTCAAGGTTAAGCAAACTAACGCAGACTGTGTCCAAAATAAAGTTTATCTATCACTTTTAGCCAATTTATCCTCAGTTTTCGTAAACAAAGTTGGTAACTTAATTAATGTAATCTCATGATGGATTTGCCAAGTCATTTATGTTAAATGATTGATATCGTAGATTTTCTAAAAATCCTATAAAAACTGACCGGATAAAAATGTATTATAGTAAAGAAATGTTAAAGTAGCATAAATAAAATAGATGTCAAAGAAAAAATTAGTTTTAACAATAACGTGCATTCACGAATGATTTTTGATAAAATACCGCCTCCCACCTCAAGGCAAAAAATCCAGTGTGATGAGGATTTTTTGACAAACAGGTTAACTTCACTTGATAAAGATTTTTAATCTCTGTCAAAAACGAACAAGAGGCTATCATGAAATTAAAAACTCGCCGTGGTGCTGCCAAGCGTTTTAAAAAAACTGGTAACGGTATCAAACGCAAACAAGCATTCAAACGCCACATTTTGACCAAAAAATCTCCTAAGCGTATCCGTCAATTACGTGGATGCAAATTGGTACACGTGTCTGATGAGAAACGTGTTTACCGTATGTGTCCTTACCTATAATTTATAGGTATTCAATCAACTGATATTACAAAACTTTAGGAGTAAATTATGGCTCGTGTAAAACGTGGTGTACAGGCAAATCGCCGTCATAAAAAAGTATTGGCTCGTGCAAAAGGTTATTACGGTGCGCGTTCGCGTGTGTTCCGTGTGGCTGTACAAGCAGTTACCAAAGCTGGTCAATATGCGTATCGTGACCGTCGTAACAAAAAACGTTCATTCCGTCGTTTATGGATTGCACGTATCAACGCGGGTGCGCGCTTAAATGGCTTAAGCTACAGCCGTATGATTAACGGTCTGAAAAAAGCCAGCATCGAAATCGACCGCCGTGTATTAGCAGACATCGCTATGCATGACGCGCAAAGTTTTACGGCGTTGGCAGAAAAAGCAAAACAAGCACTGGCTGCTTAATTTGTTTTAAAGCGATTTTTCAAAAAGCCATTAAGTGCAAGCTTAATGGCTTTTTTTATCGCCATATTTTAGTTAAAATGCCTATCACTATTGATAACCAAGATTGCAACGCTCATGACAGAAATAACGACTGACAAACTTATCCAATATTCTGAAAATTTAACCGATATCACCCAAGACCAATTCACCCAATTTGTTCAAGATGCCAAAGCTTTAATCAGCACCGCACAAAACCCCCAAGACCTACAAAACATCCGCGTGACCTTAACCGGCAAAAAAAGCCATTTGACCACCTGGTCAAAACAGCTGGGCGGACTCGACGCCGACGGCAAAAAGACCATCGGCGGTATGCTGCATCAAGTACGTACCCAAATCAATGACAGTCTACAACAAGCGCAAAGCGATTTAGAATCCAAAGCCTTGGCTGCCAAGCTTGCCAGCGAATCCATTGACATCACCCTGCCAGCACGTGGACAACAAGCGGGTAATTTGCACCCTGTCACCATGACCGCTGAGCGTATGCAAGGGTTTTTTCGTCAAGCAGGTTTTGAAGTCGCAACAGGTCCTGAAGTTGAGAGCGACTACTATAACTTTGAAGCGCTAAATATTCCAAGCCATCACCCAGCGCGCGCCATGCACGATACCTTTTATTTTGAAAAGCAGCATTTTAATGCCAATTATGTGCTACGTACCCATACCAGTTCGGTACAGATTCGCACGATGGAAAAAGGCAACCTGCCGATTCGTATCATCTGTCCTGGGCGTGTGTATCGCAACGACAGCGACCAAACCCACTCACCGATGTTTCATCAGCTTGAAGGTTTGTATGTCAGTGAATCGACCAATTTTGCTGAGTTAAAAGGCTTGATTCATGAGTTTTTGCAGGCGTTTTTTGGTCGCAAACTCACGGTGCGTTTTCGCCCATCGTATTTTCCATTTACTGAGCCGTCTGCAGAAGTGGATATCCTTGCCGATACTTATGCAGGTGGGGGCAAATGGCTAGAAGTGATGGGCTGCGGTATGGTGCATCCAAAAGTGTTGTCCGATAGCGGTATTGACCCAACCAAATACCAAGGTTTTGCGTTTGGGATGGGGATTGAGCGCTTTGCCATGTTGTATTATGGGGTGAATGATTTGCGCTTGTTCTATCAAAATGATGTCAGATTTTTAAAGCAGTTTGCTTAATTTGGCTATGAAATGGCTTTTGATATTTCCTATATTATTTTTGTTGGAGGGTTGCACTAAACCAGCCAAGTTATTGTGTGAACAAACTGTCGGGAAATGGGCGAGTGTCGATGCTCAATGTATCCGCCCCAGTTGTGCTAAAACCAAAACTTGTGGAACTTGGGCGAATCCTGCCAAATGGTGCGATAAAGTCAAAATTGGTGATAACAAAGAGAATGTGCGATTTTGGTTAGGCGAACCTTTAACTGAAACAATAAATTTGATGACATGGACCGACAAATTAGGTGAATATAAAATTAAAGCTGAGTTTAATAACGACGTTTTGGGCAAATTTGAGTGTCCAAGTAAATAAAATTTTCCCCATTTAGAATTTAAAAAGAAATTAGAGTAGTAAAACATGAAAATTAGCGAAAACTGGTTACGCCAATGGGCAAACCCAAACTTAAGCGCTGAGCAAATTGGCGAACAACTGACGATGGCAGGCTTAGAGCTTGATAGATTAGATAAAGTCGCCAAAGACTTTAGTGGTGTGGTGGTCGGTGAAGTGATTGACGTCACCCAACACCCCGATGCCCATAAACTGCGCGTTGCCAAAGTGAATGTCGGTGAGCATAGCGAATCACCGCTACAAATCGTTTGCGGTGCACCCAATGTGGCCGCTGGCGTGCGTGTACCTGTGGCACTGGTGGGCGCCAAACTACCACCTGCACAAGGGGATGAACCCTTTAACATTAAAAAAGGCAAACTGCGCGGCGTAGAATCGCACGGTATGCTGTGCGGTGGTAGTGAGATTGACTGTGATGATGGTGTTGATGGCTTGTTAATTTTGCCACAAGACGCCCCGATTGGCATGGATATCCGAGCGTATCTTGGCTTAGACAATCATGTGCTAGATATTTCAATTACCCCAAACCGTGGCGATTGTTTTAGTGTGCGCGGTATCGCCCGTGAGCTTGCCGTGCTCAATGATTTAACATTTCAACTGCCATTTGACAACATTACCGCAGCTGTGACCGACAACGACAGCCAAGCGGTTAGGGTAGAGACCACCGACTGCCCACGTTATTACGCGCAACTGGTCAGTGGGCTGACAGGCACGACGCCATCACCTAATTGGATGAAACAAGCCCTGAATGCCTCAGGTGTTAAACCACGTAATTTACTGGTGGATGTTACTAATTATGTATTACTTGAGCTCGGTCAGCCGCTGCATGCGTTTGATGCCGATAAGTTGGTGGGCGCAATTACCGTGCGCCATGCCCAACAAGGCGAAACCCTTGAGCTTTTAAATGAGCAAACCATTACCTTACAAGGTGACGAGCTGGTGATTGCCGATGAACAAGGGGTTATTGCATTAGCGGGAATCATGGGTGGACTTCGCACTGCAGTGACCGATAGCACGACCCGAGTGGTAATCGAGAGTGCATTTTTCAAACAGTTGGCGATTGCAGGTAAAGCGCGCCGTTTTGGCTTGCATACCGATGCGTCACAGCGTTTTGAGCGGGGTGTTGATTTTGAATTGCCAAAATTGGCACTCGACCGCGCCGTCAATCTATTGGCGACATTTGGCAATGGCTCAAGTGAGGTTAGGGTCGGTCAAATCACGCTAGTTGAAAACACCGCTGAACTGCCAAAACGTACCCCAGTGACGCTACCGATTGTCAGTATCAATAAATTATTAGGCGCGGATATTGCCACTGACAAAGCCATTGAGATTTTAAATAGTCTACAAATCAGCACCGAGTTACAAGGCGAAAATCTGGTTGCCACGCCGCCAAGTCATCGTTTTGATATCGCCTTGCCCGAAGATTTGATTGAAGAAATCGCCCGCATTTATGGCTATAACAATATTGCCAACAAACTGCCGGCGTTTACCAGTAACTTGTTTGACAATAAACGCCAAAATGATCTGCATGACTTAAAAATGAGCTTGGTCAATCAAGGTTATTTTGAAGCGGTGAGTTTTAGTTTTAGTGATGCCAAAGTCGAAGCTTTGTTTGATGGGGCGCATTTTGCTGCACCACTCGCGCTTGCCAATCCAATCTCAAGTGACTTAGCGGTCATGCGTCGTACCCTGTTGTCTAGTTTGTTGCCTTGTGTGCAATATAACTTAAACCGTCAACAAAACCGCGTGCGTCTGTTTGAGACGGGTCTGCGTTTTGATGGCAGTGATATCGCAAGCTTAAACCAAGTTGACACTTTGGCGATGGTGGCAGTCGGCAGCACCTATCCAGAGCAGCATCATGACAATCGTGTGATGGATTTTTACGACCTAAAAAATGACGTCGAATCGGTTTTTCCGCGGTTTGCCCAGTCTGCTATCCGTTATCAACGTAGCGAGCAGCCGTTTTTACACCCCGGTCAAAGTGCCGATGTACACTATCAAGGCAAGGTGATTGGCTGGTTGGGTCAGTTGCACCCACAGATTGCCAAAGCCTTGGATTTGCCGACCACTTGGGTGGCACAGCTGAATTTACAGGCGGTGGTTGACATGCACCAACAGGCATTGACCATCATGACGCCAAGTAAATTCCCACAAGTACGCCGTGATATCGCTGTGGTGGTAGACAAGTCGATTGCTATGCAATCCATGCGAGATACTATCAAACAAGTCGGGGGCGAGCTATTAAAAGATGTGTGGTTATTTGATGTGTATTCCGGCAGTAATTTGCCTGAAAACCAACAATCGCTTGCTTTTGCACTGGTGTGGCAAGACCTCGATGCCACGCTTTCTGACGAGCGTATCAATGCGCAAATGGAAGCTGTTATCGCTGCGCTACATGAGCAGTATCACGCAACGCTACGTATGTAATCTTGGACTAGCAAATTATGCCAGTCGATACAATGTTTTTCTTTGATTTTAAAGTAAAAATAACTATCGACTGTATTTGCTAGAATCGCTAAAATAGGAGCATTTAGTAGGGTGGGTATGATAATGAATATGCAAGTTGAAGGAAAAACCTTAACCAAATTAGAAATGATCAATCATTTGATGGAAAATTTGGGCATGACGCGCCAAGACAGCCGCGCATTTGTGGAGAATTTTTTTTCAGAGTTGTCGGAGACGTTGACCAAAGGTCACCAAGTCAAGCTATCGGGTTTTGGTAACTTTGAGATTAAGGATAAAAGCCAGCGTCCAGGTCGCAATCCAAAGACTGGCGAGATGGTTCATGTCACAGCGCGCCGCGTTGTTACCTTTAAAGCGGGGCAAAAAATGCGTCGCAGTATTGAAGATAAACTGTTCACAGAATAACGCGCTTTATTGTTTTTAGATTATTTTCAGTTAATTTAGGTGTTTTAAAATCGGTTGCTGCATTTTGACCATAAAACATTCTGACCATAAAATTTGATGATAAAAAAAGAAGCTTAATGCTTCTTTTTTTTATGGCATTTATACCATTATTTGGCAGTAGAGGCGGTTGCACTGGCAGCTGCTGGTGTCGCAGGGTTCTCACCCCAGATAGCTGGGTATTTATAACCTGGGAAAGTTTTGTGGGCGTATTGTTTAAATTCTTCTGAATTATACGCATTGGTCACGTCTTTTACCCATTGTGTATCTTTGTCTTTAGTGCGAATCGCTGACCAGTTGACATACGCATAGCTAGGTTCTTGGAACAGCGCTTCAGTTAATTTGATACCTGAGCTGGTCGCATAGTTACCATTGATGACTGCAAAGTCAACGTCTGAACGCGCACGTGGTAATTGTGCGGCTTCTAGCTCCACCAATTTGATATTTTTTGGGTTTTCTGCGATATCATTTTTTGATGCAGTGAGTGGGTTGATATTGGCTTTAAGTTTTACCCAGCCCAGTTCGTTGAGCATCACCAGCGCGCGTGCAAAGTTGCTTGGATCGTTCGGTGCAGCCACAGTGGTACCGTCTTTGACTTGTTTTAGGTCATTTAATTTACCTGGATAGATGCCAAGCGGTGCGGTAGGCACTTGGAAGGCTTCAACGATATCTAGGTTGTTATCCTTTTTGAAGGTATCGAGATAAGGTTTGTGTTGGAACACGTTGATATCAATATCGCCATCGGCTAAGGCTTTATTTGGGCGCACATAGTCAGAGAATTCAACCAATCTGACTTTATAGCCTTGTTTTTCTAACTGCGGTTTGACAGAGTTTTTAACCATGTCACCAAAGTCGCCCACAGTAGTACCAATCACAATTTCAGATTTATTCGGGTCGATACCTGTGCTTGCCGCTGCTGTGGTAGTCGTTGAGCTTGCGGTAGTCGTGGTTGTAGTTGTGGTGGTGCTGGCTTGTGCTGTGGTTTCGGTTTTGCTTTCAGGTTTGCTACAACCGACTAGGGCAATCCCTGCCACCCCTACGGTTGCTAGCAGCTGCGCGATGTGGCTTGATAAATGCGTTAATTTCATACCTTCCTCCAAAAATGGTAAAATAAACGGACAAAACAATCAGCTTACCTTAACATACCTATAAAAAAAATGTTATTGAGAGTTAACCTGTGGATATGAAATTTTTTCATAATTCCTAGAAAAACCATCAATAACAATTTTTTAAACCGCCATCAGCTAAAATTAACGTTTATCCAGACGGTGCGCCAAAATATTACCAACCGATTGGATGATAATCACCATCACCACCAATAAAATCACCATAAAAATCATCACGTCATTTTGATAGCGGTTATAACCATAACGAATCGCCAAATCACCAAGACCGCCACCCCCAATCATACCTGCTGCCGCACTATAAGAGAGTAAACTAATCATCAAGGTAGTAATACTCAAAATCAAACTTGAGCGTGACTCGACCAATAACACACTGCGAATAATCGTCCCTGTACTTGCACCCATTGATAACGCCGCTTCGATGATCCCTTTTGGCACATCACGCAGATTTTGCTCAACGAGCCTAGCAAAGTAGAAGATACCGGCGACACTCAAAGCAAGCGATGCCGCGATTGGACCAATGGTGGTACCGACAATGAGGCGAGTGACAGGAATAATCACAATCATCAAAATCACAAACGGAAAAGCACGCATGATATTGGTAAAGTTGCTAAGTACTGCATACAGCGATTTATTGTCGGCGAGCTGATTTTTACTGGTCAAAAATAGCGCGACGCCGAGCAATGTACCAAAGATGACTGACGCAGCCGTTGAGATACCCACCATAATCAGCGTTTCCCAAAACGCTTGCCAAATTTCTGCCTTCATCCCCAAAAGATTATCAACCGCGCTTTGCCAAGTTAATGTATTTGCCATGAAATTACCCAACGATTCAATTTAAAACTTAAAAAATTATCCAGTCATCAACGATGTTTGTGCGCCATTAATCATCACTAATCAGTAGTTGCCCAATCGGTGTGGTGGCATGAATTTGACCCGAATGTACGTCAGCGACTTCTAGCAATCTTCCTTTATCGAGCAGGGCAACGCGGTTACACAGCTTGCGAATCACGGACATTTCATGGGTCACAATCACGATAGTGACGTTAAACTTTTCATTAATATCCTTGAGACAGGCTAACACTGATTTGGTGGTAGCAGGGTCGAGTGCCGAGGTAGGCTCATCGGCAAGCATTACATGAGGCTTGGGTGCTAACGCCCGTGCGATACCTGCCCGCTGTTTTTGACCGCCAGAGAGCTGGGCGGGATAGTGGTTGGCGCGATTGACCAAATCGACAATTTCAAGGCATTCCATCACCCGCGGCATGATGGCAGCTTTTTCCCAACCGGCAATTTCTAGGGCAAAGGCAATGTTTTGTGCCACCGTGCGATTTGCCATCAGATTAAACTGCTGAAAAATCATCCCGATATTTTGGCGGGCATGGCGCAAATCGTGGGTGGATAGCGAGGTCAGCTCCTTGCCATCAATGGTGACAGTGCCGCTATCTGGGCGTTCAAGTAAATTAATCAAGCGTAGCAAGGTGGATTTGCCTGCGCCAGAATAGCCCATCAAGCCAAAAATCTCGCCTTGCTGGATTGAGAGCGATGTCGGTTCTACCGCGGTAAACCAGTTGCCATCTTGGGTTTGGAAGCGTTTGGTAACGTTATCAATGGTAATCATGATAATAAAAAATTTTGCAGTGGCTAAAAGAAGGTAATTTTAGCACAGCTCGTCGTCAGCGTTTAGTCGCTTTAACGAATAAATAAATGCCGAATGGTGGGTTTAACTAAATAATAGAGGAGAAAACCGAAAAAAAATTGTGACAAAACTATAGGCAGATATAAAAGCGGTTACGATTGGGTGATAGGTAATGTGACCAAAAAGCGGGTATGACCATCCAATGTGTCGGTGATAATACTACCGCCATGGGCTTTGACAATCTGCGCCACCAAAGATAGCCCGAGCCCTGAGCCTTTTTTCTCTTGTTGTAGCCGTACAAATGGACTGAAAATATCAGTGCGTTTGTCTTCAGGAATGCCTGTACCTTGGTCGATAACCGCAATACAAACCTGATGAAATTCTGGCAAGTGTACAACGTCAGATTTTTTACGTGAAAAAATAGACGATTTATTTTTTGGCTTGTTAGCCAGTTTGCTCGAAGTTGCTTCGCTATCTGCAGTGACCGTTGCGGCGGGACTATTTGTCGATGGTATTTCAGCGTCAAGGGTGATGTCATCGCCGTTTGTAGGGTCACTGGTGGTATCTTCTATGGGGGCGGGCAAAGCCACCTTATATTTTTCAGCATCGGTATCTTTTCCGGCATCGGTATGTTTTTGATTATCAGTATCTTTTATACTCTCTTGGATGGTAGGTAGGGCATCAATTGCCAGTTGATTACCCGCATCATCAACGGCATACAGCTGTACGCTCACAGGTGGGACGCCATGAAGATGGGCATTGTCGAGCAAATTACGCACAAGGTGAGTGAGAAGTTTGGCTTGCCCTTGGATGATAACATGACCACCCGCAAATGTAGCTTGTGGGTAGTGCTGAATCTCGTTTTTAATTAACTCATATAAATCGACGTCTTCTACTTTCTCTATCGCATGACCGGCATCCATACGACTGACTAGCAAAATACTTTCCACCAAATCATTAAGACCCGTCAAATCACGGTTGATGGCATCGGCACGTTTTTGTACTTTATCTTGTATTGTTTTGTCAAACTGACTTGCCAGCATGGTCATCATTTCAACTTGTAGACGAATACGGGTAATCGGTGTGCGAATCTCATGTGAGGCATGGGCTAACAGCAATTTATTGGCATTCATCAAGGTTTCGATGCGTTCGGCGGTTTGGTTAAAACCGCGTGCCAAAATGGTAATTTCATCATTGCCTACAGGGGTGACACGGGCAGAGAAATCGCCATCACCCAGTTGGGTGATTTGCCGACTTAGCTGATTGATACGCCATGTCATGGTACGCGCAATCATCCATAACATGCCCGACATAATGAGCAGCAGTAGCAAGGTGCCTGTCAATAAATTAATCGCGGGCGAAATCGCACGGCGGTTACTAAGTTTTGATTGGTATAACAGCACATAACCGGATTGGCTATTGACTTGAATTTCGGTCGGGTGTTTTGGATCATCTCTAGGAAACAAAGAGGAAAAAAATGGCGGATTTGGCGGTAAGGTGGCAGGCAGCCCACGCATTATCATAATCGCTTCGCCACTTTTGCCATCGTATAGACCAAATTTGGCGTTGAGTGAATCGCTATAGATATTAAAACTACGGCGCACTAGGGCAAGTAAATAACGGGTTTCGAGATTTTTTTGTTGGTTTTGTGCCGTGCGCAGCTCAACTAGTAACGGGTCTAACTGCTGGGTGACTTGGCTGGCAATGACTTGGTGGCGGGTGTTGGCAGAGGTATCGTGCACCAAGTGGCTTAAAACTACCATTGCCCCAGCAAAAATGACCAATGCCAGCATAACGCTGGCAAATAACTTGCTAAATACACTGTTAAATTTTATGCCGCTCAATCGCACACAGAATCCAAAAATCGTGGGTCATCACAGGTTATTATAATAGCTTTGCCAGCATAAATGACCAAGGATAATGACCTTTTGCGTGTTAAATTTGTCAACTAACCTTACACTTGGTCAGTGGCAAACTGATAGCCGACACCACGCACTGTGATAATGCGTTTTGGTTGGCGAGGATTGTCTTCAATCAGCGCGCGCAGACGCGAAATATGCACATCAATGGCACGGTCGATGTTATCACTGCTATCATCGTTTGGCATCGCATGCCACAGCTGTTCACGGCTCAGTACTTTACCTGAGTGGGTAGCAAAGTAATGCAATAACTGAAACTGGTGGGTGGTCAAACGCACCGGCTCATCATCAATCGTCACTTCATGGCTGTCTGGATAAACCTTTAAGCGACCAAACACTAAGTTATCTTCTTTTTGCTGGTGAAGCGGCAGGTCGTGACGGCGCATGACTGCACGGATACGCGCCAACAATTCACGCGGTTCAAATGGTTTTGAGACATAATCATCCGCGCCCATCTCCAGACCCAGTACACGATCAGTGGTGTCACCTTTGGCAGTGAGCATGATAATCGCCGTTTGCGCCAGACGGCTATCTTTGTGCTGACGAATACGTTGACATACTTGCATGCCATCCATATCCGGCAACATCAAATCTAAAATCACCAAATCAATGGATTTTGAAGGGTTAAATAGCGTCTCTAGCCCTTCTGTCGCGGTTGGGGCATGCTGAACCTCATAATAGTTCATGCCCAAATATTCGCTAATCAACTCGGCTAAATCTGGATCATCCTCAATCAATAGTACGGTTTTAGTACCACTATTATTATCTTCCATCACCAACTCCAAAAATTCTCTAAAATAAATCAGTTGTTATTATTGCTTTTGCTCATCAAAGGCAGGCTTCTATCATAAATCAAGAGACTATTATCATAAAGCAATAGACAGCCAATATGATAGTGTCTTACACAGATTTATAAAACTTCTTAGCTGCCAATCATACAGCTATCAATCACACAGCCCAATTAATCCAATTAATGCATAGCCCAATTTAAAATTGTACTGGGCTACTGATTCTTAAGTTTCTTTACACTGTATAAAATTGTAATGAATTATTGCTTAAAGTGAGTCGTGGCGCTCTATCGCAGGGGTTTCTGCTTTCTTTTTAGCAAACAATCGAAAAAACCGCTGTTTGCCGTCATCTAAGTAGGTATAAATCACAGGCACCACAATCAAGGTCAATAAAGTTGAAGTAATCACCCCGCCAATAATGGCGTGTGCCATCGGTGCTTGCTGCTCCGACCCTTCACCAATGCCAAGTGCCAGCGGCACCATCCCCATCACCATGGCAGCGGTAGTCATCAAAATTGGGCGCAGGCGCGTTTGCCCTGCCAGCATAATAGCTTCTGTACGGCTCAAACCGTTTGATAAAGACTCTTTAATAAAGTCAATGAGCAAAATCGCATTTTTACATACCAATCCCATCAGCATGATAATGCCGATGATAGAAAACATATTAAGACTGGAACCGAATAAAAATAACGCAAAGAACACCCCAATCAGCGATAACGGCAGCGATGCCATAATCGCCACAGGGTATAAGAAGCTATTAAACTGTGACCCTAACAACATATAAATAAATACAATTGCCAGTCCAAGTGCGGTTGTTGCGTAGCCGATGGATTCTGCCATGTCCTTGTTAGAGCCTTGTACCGCAAAGCTGTAACCGGGTGGCAGTTTCATTTCGTTTTGGATTTTTGTGATATCCGCGCCGATATCACCTGCTGGTCTGCCGTCCGTGTTGGCTTGGACTACCACCTCACGAAACAGCGCACGCCGGTTGATTTGCGGTGCACCCAAGGTTTCACTAAAATTCGCCACTTGCGATAGCGGCACTAGCATCGGCTGACCATTTTGGTCCATACGGTTTGATGACAAGTACATGGATTGTAGTTGGGAGATGGTCTGGCGGTTGTCGTCATTTAAGCGCACATTGACATCGATATTGTTGCCGTTGTCATCTTTAAAGGTGCTCACATTGTCACCGGCCAGCAGCGGGCGTAATGCTTGTCCGATTTGACCAATCGAAAGACCGGCATCATTTGCTGCTTCCCGGTTAATGGTGACATTGACCATTGATTTGGGCTGTTTAAGCGTGCTTTCCAAATCTACCAAGCCATTAACGTTTGAGAGTTTTTGCATAAACTCATTGGATAAACGTTGCAGCTCATTTAAATCATTGCCTTTGATGGATATCATAATCGGCTTAAGACCACCGCTGACTGCCATGGCAGCGGCTGCCACTGAGGTGACTTTAATACCGCCTACCTGCTGCAATTGCTCACGCATGGCACGGTTTAAGGCATCTAGTCCGCGCGTGCGCTCATCTTTAGGTACTAACGATACATTCACTTGTACCCGATTGTTACCGCTATAAGATAGCGCATTAACCGTGGCATAAGTATTGGTAACCTCAGGAAAACTTTGTAATACCGCGTTGACTTGTGCTGCTTTTTGTTGGGTATAGTCAAGATTGGCATTGACAGGTGTTTCAAATTTGACTTTGATTTCATTCATATCCGCTTGCGGAACAAACTCTTTGCCCACCAACCCCACGGCAAAAAATGCGGCAACCAGTGAGCCAATTGCAATCAGCACAGTCATCAAACGATGGCGTAAACTCCACGCAAGAATAAGGCTGTATAGATTGGTCAGCCTATCTAACAGGCGCTGAAAACCCGCTAATAGCCAAGCAATCGGTCGCTTGCGAAATGAAACTCGTTCATTGACGCGGTCATGTTGGTGCACGGCATCTGGATCTGGCCAAATCGAAGACAACATCGGGTCAAGTGTGAAGCTAACAAATAACGACAGCAACACAGCGGTAGAAACAGTCACACCAAACTGATAAAAAAAGCGTCCGATAATTCCGCCCATAAAAGCCACGGGTAAAAACACCGCCACAATCACCAGCGTCGTCGCTAGCACGGCAAGCCCGATTTCTTGGGTGCCATCAAGCGCCGCTTGGCGGTGATGTTTGCCCATACCCACATGGCGCACGATATTTTCCCGCACCACAATCGCATCATCAATCAGCAGTCCGATACATAATGCCAGCGCCAGCAGGGTCATCATGTTGATGGAAAAACCAAACGTCCAAATCGCCGCTAACGTACCGAGCAGCGAAATGGGCAGCGTCAATCCGGTGATAATGGTCGAACGCCATGAGCCCAAAAATAGCCATACAATAAACACCGCCAATATCGCCCCTTCAATCAAGGTGCGTACCACATTATTTAACGAGCCGCGAATACTTTTGGAGCTATCAGCGACCACCGTCATGGTGACACCTGGGGGTAGGGTCGATTGGATTTCTGCCAGACGCTGTTGGGTTTTATCAACCACATCAATCACATTGGCATCCGACATTTTGATAATATCCATTGCCACCGCAGGTTGCCCATTTTGTAGTGACGCTGACTCAGCCTCGGCTTGCCCATCAACGACTTGGGCAACTTGCGATAGGTACACAGGCACGATAGCACCCGTGCTTGAACGATTTTGGGCGACAATGATTTGGTTAAACTCATTGGGTGTTTTGACCAACCCGTTAACTTGAATCACCATTTCTTGGTTTTGATTATTGATAGTACCGACAGGTAATTCAACGTTCTCTGAGCGTAGCGCATTGCTAATTTGATTGACTGAGACTTTATAGGCATTCATTTGGGTGGGATTGAGCAGCACACGGATTTGACGCTGCCGACCCCCCAAGATATCGACCCGACCCACCCCTGTGACTGTTTGTAGCTGTTTTTTGACCGTGTTGTCTAAATAAGTGGATAACTCCCGAAGCGACATTTTGTCAGAGCGAAACGTGACAGACACCACAGGCGCATCGGCAGGATTGTACTGCGCAACGATAGGCGTGGTGACTTCATCCCGAAAGGTGGGGGTCACCAGTGCCAATTTATCACGCACATTTTGCGCGGCAACATCGGACGGGATATTTAAATCAAACTGCACGATGACTTGTGACAAGCCTTGTTGGGTGACGGAGGTCACTTCTTTGACACCGGCGATGGTATTGACTTGGTCTTCAATTTTTTTGGTAATGTCGGTCTCGATGACTTCGGGTGAAGCACCACTATAAACGGTATTGACCACCACAAAAGGGAATTCAATATTAGGAAATTCCTCAACTTTCATGCGAAATGTTGCTAGTAGTCCAATGACCATCAGCGCGAGCATGATCATGGCGGCAAACACAGGATTGTTGATACTGACGCGGGTGAGCCACATAGCAAATTCCTAATACCAAAATTTTTAACAATAAAATTTTTAACAATATAAAATGATTGAATGAAAAATTATCAGTAGGTTATTTGAGCACGACTTTTTTACCCACATCATTGGCATTGAGATTTGCCACAATCACTGTGGTGTTGGGCTCGATGCCAGCAATTAAATACTGACTGGTATCGTCAAGGTGTTTGAGTATTTTAATAGGCTGTTTGGTAATCACATTGTCTTTACTGACCACCAAAATCGTGCCTGTTTCTAAGGTTGGACTTGTGGCGGCTTGGTCGGTGGGTTGATTGGCTGCGCCTTTAGCCGTATCTTTGGCGTTAGAATCCAAGGCTTTTGACTCCAGCATTACCGCTGACATCGGCACCAACACCCCAACTTGTGCAACCCCATAATTAAGCTTGCCTGTGGCATACATGCCCGGTCGAAGTCCACGATTACGCTGAGAAGGCTTAACCGCGATATAAATCGTCAGCTGGCGAGTGGCGGCATCGACTTGGGGCGAAATACGGCTAATTTGTCCGATGTACTGAGTGGTTTGATTACTAATAGTAAAAGGCACTTGTTGACCCAGTTGTAGCTGTGTTTGTGCTTCGCTAGGGACATTGGCGGCAAACTCAAGTTTATTGGGGTCAATGATTTCCATCAAGGCTTGGTTTTGCGTGACTACCTGTCCGACATTGACGCTGCGACTGCTGACAACCCCAGTGGTAGGCGCATAAATCGTGGTATCACCAAACATTTTTTGTGCGCTACTTAATTGGGCTTGTTTGGCTTTGATGGATTCACGCTGGGCAATGCTGTCTGCCACACTACGCTCATACTCTATTTGTGAGACAAAGCCTTGCTCGAGCAAAATTTTGT